>URRQ01000051.1 GCA_900550235.1 uncultured Lachnospiraceae bacterium | reverse complement strand
TAGAACTTACACCATTTTCGGATTTTACACCACCGAGGGTCTTCATTGTCGGGAATAACAATACGTCTCTGATTGCTGCGCTGTCTGTAAGAAGCATGCACATTCTATCAATACCAAATCCGATACCACCTGTTGGAGGCATACCGATTTCAAGCGCATTCATGAAATCTTCGTCTGTAGTATTGGCTTCTTCATCGCCCTGTGCAAGAAGTTCTTCCTGTGCACGGAAACGCTCTCTCTGATCGATCGGGTCGTTAAGCTCTGAGTAAGCATTTGCCATTTCCCAACCGTTCATGAAGAACTCGAAACGCTCTACATATTCCGGATTCTCTGGTTTTTTCTTTGTGAGAGGAGAAATCTCGATTGGATGATCCATAACAAATGTTGGCTGAATCAAGTGTTCTTCTGCAAACTCTTCGAAGAAGAGAGAAAGAATATCACCTTTCTTATGGCGCTCCTCGTATTCTACATGATGCTGTTTTGCAAGCTCTCTTGCTTCTTTTAAAGTGTGTACTTCATTCCAGTCTACACCTGCATATTTCTTAACGGCATCTACCATTGTAATTCTTTCAAATGGTTTTCCAAGATCCATCTCTACGCCGTTGTATACGATTTTTGTTGTTCCAAGCACTTCCTGAGCCACATAACGGTACAGGTTCTCTGTAAGATCCATCATTCCGTTGTAGTCTGTGTATGCCTGGTATAATTCCATAAGTGTAAACTCTGGATTGTGTCTTGTATCAAGTCCTTCGTTACGGAATACACGTCCGATTTCGTAAACGCGTTCCATTCCTCCTACGATCAATCTCTTTAAATAAAGCTCAAGAGAGATACGAAGCTTTAAGTCTTCATTTAACGCATTGAAATGTGTCTCAAATGGTCTTGCTGCAGCACCGCCTGCATTGGATACAAGCATTGGTGTCTCAACTTCCATGAAGCCTTCTCCATCTAAGTATGTTCTGATTGCTCTTAAGATTTTAGAACGTTTTACAAATGTATCTTTTACATCCGGATTCATAATCAAGTCTACGTATCTCTGACGATAACGTAAATCTGTATTTGTTAAGCCGTGGAATTTCTCCGGAAGAATCTGAAGGCTCTTTGATAATAAAGTCACTTCCTGCGCATGAATAGAAATCTCTCCCATTTTTGTGCGGAATACATCTCCCTTAATACCAACGATGTCACCGATATCCATTTTCTTAAATGCTTTGTAAGCTTCCTCGCCTACGATATCTCTTGCAACATATGACTGAATATTTCCCTGTAAATCCTGTACATTACAAAAAGAAGCTTTACCCATCACACGTTTAGACATAATACGTCCTGCAATCGATACAAACTGTCCTTCCATTTCATCAAAATGCTCTTTGATATCCATGCTGTGATGTGTCATATCGTATTTTGTAATCACAAATGGGTCATTACCGCCTGCCTGCAGCTCTGCAAGTTTTTCGCGGCGAACTTTTCTCAACTGATTTACATCCTGTTCCTGTACGTTCTTCTGCTCTGCCACTTTTTCCACTCCTCTTATTTATCCTTATATTTAGACTGAACGGTCAATCTTTAACACTTTGTATTCAATAACTCCTGCCTGTGTCTCTACTTCCACTACATCATTCACGCTTTTTCCAATCAAAGCCTTTCCGACAGGTGATTCATTGGAAATCTTACCTTCCAAGCTGTTTGCTTCTGTAGAACCTACGATCTTGAATTCAATCTCTTCTTCAAATTCTACATCATAAAGTAATACTGTACATCCGATATTGATCTTGTCAAAATCCACTTCATCTTCTACTACGACTTCTGCATTTTTCAAAATCTTTTCAATCTCATCAATACGTGCTTCTATATCTCTCTGCTCATCTTTTGCTGCATCATACTCTGCATTCTCAGACAAGTCGCCCTGTTCTCTTGCTTCTTTGATCTTGCCGGCAACTTCTTTACGTTTTACTACTTTCAGATTTTCTAATTCATCTTCCAACTTTTTAAGTCCTGCATAAGTAAGGATTGTTTTTTTATCTGCCATTTTTCCTTTACCTCCTTGGCTTTTCAGCCCATTTCACATTCAAAGCATTATAACCTACAACCCGTGTAATGTCAAGGTTTTTTCCAATTCTTCATAACTCTCCACACGGTTAATTTCATCCCGCATTTTCGCGGAATTTTTCATCCCTGTCGTGTACCATGAGACATGTTTTCTCATTTCTCGAATCCCACAGTATTCTCCCTTATATTTCATCTGGAGCCTTGCATGTCGAAGCATCATTTCTCTGACTTCGGAAGGGGATGGACGCTTTGGCATCACCCCTGTTTTTTCATATGCAAGAAGATCTGAAAATATCCATGGGTTTCCTCTTGCCGCACGCCCGATCATCACTCCGTCACAACCGGTCTGCTCTCGCATCTGAAGAGCAGATTCACCGGAGGTTACGTCCCCATTTCCGATAACCGGTATGGAAACTGCTTCTTTTACCTGCCGGATGATATCCCAATCTGCTTTTCCGGAGTAATACTGTTCTCTCGTCCTTCCATGAATCGCAATGGCTGCCGCGCCGCTTGCTTCTATGATCTTCGCGATTTCTACTGCATTGATATTGTCATCATTGAATCCTTTTCTGATTTTTACCGTAAGAGGCTTCTGAATCGCTTTTGATACCTTCGTCACGATTTCCTCTACCAGTTCCGGCTGCAGCATCAACGCAGAGCCTTCACCATTCTTCACAATTTTCGGAACGGGACATCCCATATTGATATCTAAAATATCAAATGGAAGTTCTTCGATTCTTTTTGCCACTTCACTCATCACGTCCGGCTTTGAGCCGAATAATTGAAGTGATACAGGTTTTTCTTCCGGATGGATTTCCAACAATGATAGTGTATTCTTGTTGTTATACTGAATGGCCTGAGCGCTTACCATTTCCATACACAAAAGTCCGGCGCCCTGTTCTTTGCATAACAAACGAAATGGCAGGTCTGTTACCCCTGCCATTGGAGCCAAAATATAAGGATTTTCAAGTTCTACATTTCCAATTCTCAATCCCATTACATTCCCTCTCCCAAGAAAAATACTTTATAATACAGTTCCAACGACTGTAAAAGCTCTGCCTTCGTCTGCTGAAGCTCTTTGATCTTCAATCTGCTTCCAATCTCATCGAACATAAAGTCATTCTCTTCAGAGGATACTTCAAATACCAATGTTCCATCTTCCTCGTATTTCAACGCAAGAATTCCACCGATTTCTTCTGTGTACAACACACACATGATTTTCAATTCATTTTTAATTTGTTCCGGAAGTGCTTCAAAATCCGGATTCAGATAATATTTTTTTTCGTACGAATTTGACGCACACAATACAATTTTTTCTTCTCTATACATATTCCTAATTTCCTAACGTTGCTACCATAATTGCTTTGATCGTATGAAGTCGATTTTCCGCCTCATCAAATACAACGGACGCTTCACTTTCAAAGACTTCCTCTGTTACTTCCTTTTCTTTTACCGCCGGAAGACAATGAGAAAATATAGTACTTGGTTTCCCTGTCCTTTCCATCAACGCTTTGTTCACCTGATATTTTTTGCAGAGACGTTCTCTTTCCTGCTCTTTCTTTTCTTCCCCCATGGAGAACCATACATCGGTATAAATCACATCTGCTCCGACTACTCCGTCCAAGTCTTCTGTAAGTGTAAGCTTGGCTCCGGATTCTTTTTCATATTCCTTAACCAGTTCTACCAATTCCGGCTTTGTCCAAAGAACTTTCGGTCCTACGATCGTCACATCAATGCCTACCTTAATACTTCCGATCACAAGACTGTTTACCGTGTTATTTCTTCCATCTCCCAAATATGCGATTTTCAAACCTTTCAGATGTCCGAAATGTTCCTTAAGTGTAAGAAGCATCGCAAGACATTGTGTCGGATGATATTCATCAGTCAAACCATTCCATACCGGAACACCGCTATACGTTGCAAGTTCTTCTATATAATCATGTTCAAATCCACGGAACTCAATACCGTCAAACATACGTCCAAGAACCCTTGCAGTATCTGCAATGCTTTCCTTATCCCCAAGCTGGATCTCATGACCAGAGAGATAAGTTGGCATTCCCTGTTCATCTCTTGCACCAACTGTAAATGCACATCTTGTTCTTGTAGAAGGCTTTTCAAAAATAAGGGCAATATTCTTATCCTTTAGTCTGTCGCCTCGGATTCCCTGTTTCTTCTTTTCCTTCAACTCTGCTGCCAAATCCAACAAATATAGAATCTCATCTGCTGTATAATCCTTCAATGTCAAAAAGTTACGTCCTTTTAAATTCACTCCATCTCTCATCCTGTCGCCCTTTCCGATGTCCATGAGACGGTGCGTAAAGTCCGGAAGCTCGTCTGCCTCCTCTATCTCTTCGTATTTCTTTTTGACCGCCTCAAAGAGTTCATCTGTTGTATAAATTCTGTATTTGGGAACACGCAGAAGTTTTGCACTTGCCTCCAACATAGCCAGATACAGTTCTTCTTCTGTGCATCCAAGTGGCATTCGAAGTCCAAAAGCTGTCTGTTTCCTTTCTATCTCAGTCAGTTTTTGAATTCTTGTTTTATAATAGCACTCTTCCTGCGTTTCTTCAATATAATAAATGCGCCCTTTTAAGCCGTAAATCACTCTTTTTGCATCATAATAACCGATTCTCATATTCTGTCGGCTTTTTTTCTTTTCAAACTCAATAATGCTCCCCAGACGAACCCTCGGCATGATCTGATAGACTTCCATATCTTCTGTAATCTTTACTTTTGGTTCTCTTCCTGGCCCAAAAATCCGAATCTGAATAATATCTTTATATCCTCGATCCACAAGAGACCCCATCGGAACATTGTCCACAAAACCACCATCAATATATGTCTTTCCATGGAGCTTTTCATTTTTGAATCCGACAAGATAGGCACTGGCAAGAAGATAATCCTCCAACATTCCTTCCGGAATATCGTGGATACTAATGTCCACTTCTTTCATATCTGTCACAGAAAATGTTAACATACAAAATTCCAGCCCTGATTCACGGATCTTTTTCTCATCAATATTTTCATGAATCAGATTTCGAAGAGGGGTTACATCCACGCCACCTTCTTTTAATACATTCCAAAGTTCATAGAGAACTTCACTAACTTTGTTCTCTCCATCAAACAGCTTTTCCATCCAAGCATCGTCTACATCCATTACCTTTGAAAAAGATATCTCTCTCCATACTTTTTCCGCTTTTTCCAAATCTCCCATACAGATCAGCGCACCATTCAAAGCTCCTACCGACGTTCCTGCTACCGCATTGATCTTTACTCCTGCTTCCAAAAGCGCTTTCCATGCTCCAATCTGATAAGCGCCTCTCGCGCCGCCCCCGTCCAACACTAGAGCATATTCTTTTTTCAAATCTATTACCGGTTTCATCTTCTCCCTCCTTATTTTTCTCTATGATAAAAGGGGTATGTAATTCACATACCCCAAACTTTACAACATATTTCCGCTGTTTTCTCTATTTGTTCTCTCCAATTTCTACTACGGATTTTACAAGACCTGCAATTGATTGAATCTCCGACGGAATGATAATCTTCGTCGCTTTTCCATCTGCCGCTTTTTCAAAGGCTTCCAAGCTCTTCATTGTAAGAACAGCTTCATCTGCTCCTGCTTCTTTCAAGAAACGGATACCATCTGCATTGGCCTGCTGTACTTTTAGAATTGCTTCTGCTTCACCTTCAGCCTGCTTGATCATAGCTTCCTTCTGTGCCTCTGCACGAAGAATTGCCGCCTGTTTCTCTGCCTCTGCATCCAAAATAGCAGATTCTTTATTACCTTCTGCAACAAGGATGGTAGATTTCTTTTCACCTTCTGCACGGAGAATCGCTTCACGTCTCTCACGCTCTGCTTTCATCTGCTTCTCCATCGCATCTTGAATTGCCGCTGGAGGAATGATGTTTTTCAGTTCTACACGATTCACTTTAATTCCCCAAGGATCTGTTGCCACATCAAGAGATGCTCGCATCTTTGTATTGATCGTCTCTCTGGAGGTTAATGTCTGATCCAATTCCAAATCACCTATAATATTACGAAGCGTTGTTGCTGTCAAATTTTCGATCGCCATGATCGGATTGGCAACACCATAGCAAAACATCTTCGGATCTGTAATCTGATAAAACACAACCGTATCAATCCTCATCGTAACATTATCTTTTGTAATTACCGGCTGCGGTGCAAAGTCCACAACCTGCTCTTTCAGATCCACTCTTCGCGCCACGCGCTCAATGATCGGAATCTTAAAATGAAGTCCTACACTCCATGTAGCCTGATAAGCTCCTAATCTTTCTACAACAAGCGCCTGAGCCTGTGGAACAATCTTAATACAGGAAATCAACAATACTACGATTACTATCAAAAGAATAATTCCTAATATTGCTCCAATTGAAAAATATGATCCCATAAAGCCCCTCCTTACTTTCTTTTTATATTGTATTTGTTTTCTCATCTTACTATACTTTCTATTTTTTTACAATAAGAGTAGAGAAATCTTAATACAAATGTAAGGTTTTTCAGAAATTATCTGCCTATTTTCTCCTCTGTCTGCTCACTTCATACATAAGAATAGAAGAAGCAATTGCCGCATTCAGAGATTCTACCTGTCCATACATCGGAATTTTAATCCATATGTCAGCTTTCTTTGCAACTTCATCTCTGAGACCATTTCCTTCATTCCCAATAAGAAAAGCACAAGCCTCCTTATAACTTTCTTCATCATAATTGTTTGTTCCATCTAAATGAGCTGCATAAGTCCGGATTCCTTGTCCACGTAAGTCTTCCAAAAATTCAAGAATATCTTCCACATAGAAAAATGACATTCGATATACAGACCCCATCGTCGAACGTATTGTCTTAGGATTATAAATATCTACGGTATCACGACTCATGATGATTCCTGTTACTCCTGCGCCCTCCGCAGTCCTGACAATCGTCCCAAGATTCCCCGGATCCTGCAGATTATCCAACACCATCAAAAATGGGGGCGTTTTTTCTAACATCTTACTCAAGTCCACTTTTTTCTGCTTTACGAGACAGAGAATCCCTTGTGGCGTCTTTGTATCAGATACATGAGAAAACACTTTATCTGACAGCACTTCTACCGGAAGCCCGGACAGATTCATCTCTTTTCCCCTTTTTTGCTCAAAGCTCTCTGAAAGATACACTTTTTCAATCCGATCTCTCGGCGCCTCCTGGAACATCTTCACGCCCTCTACGATAAAAACACCTTTTTCATTTCTCGCTTTACTCTTTTTTTGAAGCTGCAAAAGTTCCTTTACTTGTGGATTTGCAATACTTGTAATCATCTTCCTTCTCCTTCTTCATATACCGATTTACATTTTAAATCGATATCCCACTCCCCATATCGTCTCAATATATTGAGGTTTTGATGTATCAAATTCAATTTTTTCACGGATCTTTTTAATGTGTACCGTTACCGTAGCAATATCTCCTATAGACTCCATATCCCAAATCTCACTAAAAAGTTCATCTTTTGTGTACACATGATTTGGATGGCTCGCAAGAAATGTTAACAGATCGAACTCTTTTGTCGTAAATGTCTTTTCCTCACCATTTACCCACACTCTTCTCGCAGTCGTATCAATCTTAAGCCCTCGGATTTCAATCACCTTGTTCTCTTCTACTGTACTTCCAATCAATCTTTCGTATCTTGCAAGATGCGCTTTTACTCTCGCCACTAATTCACTTGGGCTAAATGGTTTTGTCATATAATCATCTGCACCAAGACCTAATCCTCGAATCTTGTCAATGTCATCTTTCTTCGCTGACACCATAATAATCGGTGTGTTCTTTTCATCGCGAACCGTACGACAAATCTCAAAACCATCAATGCCCGGAAGCATCAGATCCAAAATAATCAGATTATAGTCTTCCTCCATCGCTTTTTTCAGGCCCACTTCTCCGTCATTGGCAACCTCTACTTCAAATCCACTCAATTCCAAATAGTCTTTTTCTAAATCCGCAATGGCTTCTTCATCTTCTATAATCAATATTTTATTCATTTATCGGTACCTCCTGATATTTTCTGATTACAAAATACATAACTGTTCCTGTTCCTTCTTTGCTTGTAGCCCAAATCTTCCCACCATGTTCTTCCACAATCTTCTTCACAATAGAAAGCCCTATGCCACTTCCTCCTTTTGAAGAATTTCTTGATGCATCTGTTCGATAAAATCGATCAAATATATTAGGCAAATCTTTGGCTGCAATCCCTTTTCCATTATCTTCCAATTCTACTTGAATGAAATCGCCCACATCTTTGATACGGAGATTGATTCTTGCTGTTTTTTTATCCATATATTTCAATGAATTCGTCACAATATTATTAATCACGCGCTTCAATTGCTCCGCATCTGCAATAATCTTTTGTTCTCCTTCCACATAATTGGAATAGCTAAAGTCTACGCCTCTCGATTCTAATTCCAACGACAAATCTTCTGCACAATCATCAAAATATGCGCTCACAGGAATCGTGCTGAAATTATACGGAATTCGATTGGTGTCAATCTTAGAGTACAATGTCAACTCATTGATCAACCGATCCATCTCTGTTGCTTTATTATAAATGGTTCGGATATACTTGTCCATTTTTTCCGGTGTATCCGCTACTCCGTCCATAATTCCTTCCGCATAGCCTTTGATTGCTGTTACCGGAGTCTTAAGATCATGGGAGATATTGCTGATCAGTTCTTTATTTTCTTTATCATAAGCAAGTTTCTCTTCTGCATTCATCTTTAGTCTTTGCCGCATATCTTCAAAATCACTGCACAGCTGCCCAAGCTCATCATCCGCGTCTGCTTCCAGCTGAAAATCAAGGTTCCCTTCCTTGATATTCTTTGCAGCTTTCTGCATTTTACTTAACGGACCGGTAATTCCTTTATAAATCCAAAAAATCAGAAGAGCTGCTGTCGCTACAAGTATTAAGATAATAGCAAGCGCAGCGTCAGAGATAAACTGTCTTACTTCCGGCATAACGCTGCTAACATCAGTTACAATAAAAGCGCTTCCAAATTCCTTGTCTGGGAATGCAAAATCAATATGCTTTACAAGAGCTTGAACATCTCCGTAGTATACTCCATTTTCCGAAGTAGTATCACGTTCTCCATAACCAGGCAATTGATTCAAAATTCCTTCTGCTTTTTTTGCATCTCCACCAATATAAGTGATCTTATCATTCTTACGAACGATCAAATAAGAACTCTTCCTCTGCAAAGCGCTATTCAATTCTTCCAAATACGTCACATCATCCAAAAGTTTCGAATCTTCTATCGCCACTCTGCTTATCTTATGATAAGACTCTTCCGTCAAATTATTAAACACCTGCACAGGATTTGTAAAACTCTTATATGTTGTTCCCGTAAGTCCATAATTTTTTTCTATCACGCCAATCTGATACCTGCTCATCCCGAAAATGACAATACCTGTCAGGAGAATCGGCATCACGCTTACAGTAATAAATGCAGTGATTAATCTTGTTTTTAATTTCAAGTCGTCACTTCCCTTTCTACTTATCGGACTTATGTCCGCACTCTTAGTTTATTATATCATGTCTCCCTTTTCTCTACACGAAAGCCTGTATAAATAATTCTAAAAAGTTTATAAATTATGATATCAAAAAGGAATATCTGACTTTTCCTAAACACAGAAACGGAAGATAGTATCTCTTTCGTTGAACTATCTCCCGTTTCTTTTCATATAAATATATTTTACTTACTATAAGTATTTTTTCAAATCTTCTACTTTATCAAGCTTCTCCCATGGAAGGTCAAGATCAAGTCTTCCAAAATGTCCGTAAGCAGATGTTTGCTTGTAAATTGGACGGCGAAGATCTAACATCTTGATGATTCCTGCCGGACGAAGGTCAAAGTTTTCTCTTACGATATCGACTAATTTTTCTTCTGAAATCTTTCCTGTTCCAAATGTATCGATCATGATAGAAGTCGGCTGTGCAACACCGATAGCATAAGATAACTGAATTTCTACCTTTTTAGCAATTCCTGCCGCTACGATATTTTTCGCAACATAACGTGCTGCATAAGCTGCAGAACGGTCTACTTTTGTACAGTCTTTTCCTGAGAAAGCTCCGCCGCCGTGACGAGCCATTCCACCATATGTATCTACGATGATTTTACGTCCTGTAACACCACTGTCTCCGTGTGGTCCACCGATTACGAAACGTCCTGTTGGGTTAATGAAGAATTTTGTATTTTCATCGATCATCTCTACTGGAAGAACCGGCTCAAATACATATTTTTTAATATCTTCGTGAATCTGTTCCTGTGTTACATCCGGATCATGCTGTGTAGAAAGAACAACTGCATCCAAACGTTTTGGCACGCCATTTTCATCATATTCCACAGTAACCTGACTCTTTCCATCCGGTCTTAAATACTGTAATGTTCCTTCTTTACGAACTTTTGTAAGTTGACGAGTAAGCTTATGAGCAAGTGAAATTGGATATGGCATCAATTCTTCTGTCTCATCACAAGCATATCCGAACATCATACCTTGATCTCCTGCTCCGATTGCTTCAATCTCTTCATCAGACATCTTATTTTCTTTTGCTTCTAACGCTTTATCAACACCCATAGCAATATCGGAAGACTGCTCATCGATCGCTGTGATCACGCCGCATGTATGTGCGTCGAATCCATATTTTCCTCTGTTGTAGCCAATTTCATCAACTGTCTCTCTTACAATTTTCTGAATATCTACATATGCATTTGTTGTGATTTCACCCATAACAAGCACAAGACCTGTTGTAATCGCTGTCTCGCATGCAACACGGCTGTTTGGATCCTGTTCCATAAGCGCGTCAAGCACCGCGTCAGAAATCGCGTCACAAATCTTATCCGGATGACCTTCAGTTACTGATTCTGATGTGAATAATAATTTTTCCATACTTTCTTTCCTTTCTTTTGTACTTTCTCTGTTGAGGGCTAAATCAATTTTAATAACACCAAAAAACAGCCCACAACAAGCGGACTGTTTATATTTCATAAATCAATCCTCTTATTGTTCGATTACTCGCTCAGGTTGGCACCTTCCTTTTAGGGGTTGCCGTGGCTTCACAGATCCTTTGTACCTCCACCACTCTGAATAAGAGAAAGCTTCTTTATTTTATTTTGTTCCACGAACAATACTAACACGGCTATCGACAATCGTCAATACCTGATTTTGCATAAAATTCTTTCAGAAAAGTTAAAGACTATCTTTTACATATACTCATCCAACAATAAAAATCTCCTGATATTCATGTGTTTAATTCCGTTACGTCCTCGCTCTATCTCATCCATTGATACAACATACTTCGGATAATTATCTGGAATTTTTTCCAAAACAGAAAATTCTCTCTCTACTGTTTCTTCACTTGCTAATAGATAAGTCACTTGAACATAACACTTTTCAGCTCCTGTCCTTGCTACAAAATCCACCTCTTGTTGCTCTACTTTTCCGATATAAACCTCATATCCTCTTCGAATTAATTCCATGTACACAATATTTTCTAAAACCTGCTGAATATCCCTCATATTGTTTCCATAGATCGCTTCTCGCATCCCGTGATCTGTAATGTAACATTTCTCTTGAAATTTAAGGAGTTTCTTTCCCATAATGTCTTCTCTTGACACCATATGAATTAAACATGCCGCCTGACAATATTCAATATAATTATAAAGCGTCTCCAAAGACATGGATCTATTTTCACTCTTCATATATTTCATCATACTCGTAGCAGAAAAAGTATTTCCTATTCCTGCAATAAAATACAGCAACACTCTTCCAAACTGTTCTACATCCCGTATATTATTTCTATGCATAATATCTTTTAACACAATCGAATCATATATATCACATAAATACTGCTTTGTACTCTGTTCATCAAGAGGAAATTGATACAGAAACGGCATTCCTCCTTTTATCAAATATGTTTGAAACACTTCTACTTCTGATCGATCTGGTAGCATTTTCAATACTTCTGCAAAAGAAAATGGATAAATTTTAAACTCCACATATCTGCCTCCAAGATATGTGGCCAACTCGCCGGAAAGCATCTTGGCGTTGGAGCCTGTAATATAAATATCTACATCAAAATCAATCATAATAGAGTTGATCAGCTTCTCCCACCTGGAAAGTTCTTGTATCTCATCTAAAAACAGATATATCTTTCCGCTTCTTGACTCTGCAAATTTTCTTACAACCTCATACGTTTCCTCCACAGATTTTACATAAGATACAGCCCTTGTTTCAAAATTTATCGACAAAAAATTCTCTTTTTCTATCCCTTGTAAAACCATATCTTCTTTAATCAATTCCAACATAACAGATTTTCCACATCGCCTTATCCCGGTCAGTACCTTAACAATTTCTTTCTGCATAAATGGACGTATTCTTTTCAAATATTCTTCTCTTTTAATCATTACGGTATACCTCCTTTTTGTAAGTATATGACGCTTTTATCAAAGTATAACTTAATATTTTTCTATTTTCAACAAAAGTTTTCGATATAACGAAAACTTTTCCATATTCAAAAAAAGGAAGTATCCTCTCGAACAATGTCATTAAGTTAAGGCATTGAAAGGGAATGGCTCTTTAGAGAAGATTATGTA
>URRQ01000050.1 GCA_900550235.1 uncultured Lachnospiraceae bacterium | reverse complement strand
ATATTTTCCATCCTTATATACGTTATATATATAATTATTATATAGTACATATAATCGCCTGTAACATGTCAATTGCTTCTTTCCCACGAACTTCTCCAACAATGATCCTATCCGGTCTCATACGAAGTGCCGTTCTAATAAGATCCCGAATACTAATCTCTCCCTTGCCTTCCACATTGGCAGTTCTTGCCTCAAGACTTACCAAATTAGGGATTCCGGCTAACTTCAATTCTGCATTATCCTCAATTGTAATCACTCGCTCATCATTCGGTATATACTGCGATAAAGCATTTAAGAATGTAGTTTTCCCTGATCCGGTTCCACCACTGATAAAAATGTTATACTTTGATTTGATTAAGATTTTAAGAAATGAAATAATATCTTTGTCAACTGATCCTAACGTTTGCAGCCGTTCTAATGTGATGATTTCTTTTGTGAATTTTCGAATTGTCACGATTGGTCCATTCAAAGCGATTGGATATAATACTACGTTCACTCGCGAACCATCGGAAAGCCTCGTATCAACAATCGGTGTCGACTCATTCACCATTCGATTTGTTTCTGATACAATCTGCTGAATCACATCTTCAAGCTTCCGTCTCGAAGCAAAACGTTTCTCGCTCTGTAGGATTCTTCCATCTCGCTCTAAGAAAATACTTTGTGTTCCATTAATCATCACTTCCGTGATTGATTCATCTTCCAAAAACTCTTGTAACACATCCAATTTTCGAAACGTATTAAAAAGTTCTTTTCCCAACTCAGTTTTTTCTTTTAGAGAAAGATATGTTTCTTCCGAATACTCCTCTAACACTCTATAGATGATCTCTACTAATTCTTCATCTTCCAATTCTTCCGACAGATCAATTTCCTGAAAAATCCTGCGATGAAGTTCCTCCGAATCCAGCATATTACTTCCACTCCTCTCGTTTGAGAATCTGGCGCACCTCTTTGGAAATATCTCTTCCCAGCCGAATCTTTACAATCTTCTCCAAAAGATCTTCATATCCCAGAACTTTTGCATTTCTTTCAAATTGTAGAAGCTTTGCCCTGGAAACTTTCCCATCCCTTACCGGCATATAAATTACACCACATTCGGAAAGCATCTCCCAAAGTCCTTGTACGCATTCGTCAAAATCCAAAATAATACTTTTGTAAATTCTTCGATTCTGAAGTGTTTCCAAAAGCTCCATCCACTCCTTCGGAGTTACTGCTTTTAAATCTTCACTTATTTCCATCGGTGCAATATAAGCAAGTTCATCGAAATATCCTGTCATAATCCCTATTCTTGTTTCAAGATTTCCCTTCTCCTGCTTTGCATAATACAAAAGATCTGCCAAAGTATAAGGCTCTTTTCTTCCTACTCGTTCCTCCCATCCTGAATAAGCCTCAAAATTCACATACAATACGCTCTCCCTCTTTGCCGCTTCTTTTCCAAGCGCAATAGCAAATGTCGTCTTCCCACTTCGATGTATCGGAGAATAGACACCGATCAGCTTACAGTTTTTACAAGTCTGCCTTTTCAAAATACCCTTTTGCTCATTTTCCACGCAAATATTTAACAGCTCAGAAAGAAGCCCATCAAAAGATTGATATTTAAAAATCTTATTCTGTCCCTCCTTTTCCTCTTCCGTAAAAACAATTACTGTTTCAGCCAAAGTATCTGCCTCACCCGAATCTTTTTCTTCTACAAGAAGAATACCTATTGTTCGTTCCTTTGCCGTTCGTTTTACTTCTTGAATAGAACTGCATACATGAACCTGATACTCGATTCGCTTGGAAAGCAACGAAGATAAATGGAAGGCATACTCTTGCTCACTGGCACATATTACCAAACATTTTTTCTCCACTTTTCCCTCCTAAATTGTTGTCCTCATTGAAATTCGTTGTCCGACATGACAAGTGAATTACCGGATAAAAAATTTTATGAAATGTAGTTACTAAGAAATAACTGTGACTTGTAAGCTGTATTATAGACTTGTTTTCCTGGCTTGTCCATAGAGAATTTAAAAATTACAAAACTTTGTAGAATTTCTACAAAAATCTGTAAAACAAAATTCCATAAAGCAGCCCAACCCCTGGAATTCCAAGGAATCCAGATGTCAAAAATGAAATTCCATTCATTCCAACAGAAACAGGAATATTTCTATAGTCTAGATATTCATTCACAAAAAATATCATTCCCAACCCAAGAATTGCCCGTACAAAAAAATTAAGGATAAATCCTCCGTGTTTCTTTTCCATATTCTCTCCTCCACTTTTTCTATATGTATATAAAAAATACTCGTATTTCATTCCTAATTTTTGCCTATACTAAAAGAAAAAGGAAATTTAATTCAGAAAGAAGGACGCACATGAAACTATTTGGGAAAAAACAAAAAGAAAATATCATTTGCAAAAAAAAGGAAACAAAAATTCAAGATCCTTTTCTTTTAAAAGAAATCGAAAAAGTAAAAATAGAAATGGATACTGCCTACGCTAATTTTCAAAATGTTATGGATCCCGATCTGATCGACTGCTATATTTATGAAAGCAATGCCGCTCAAAAACGCTACCACTTTCTTTTAAAACAATTAAAAGGAGCAAGTTAGTTACTATATTTTCCAAAAAATAAAGGACGAAGCAAGCGCTTCGTCCTTATCGTACATATTTAGATTAGTTTGTAATTGTAAGTTCTGTTTCTTTATCGAATACATGGATTTTCTGAGCATCAAGAGCAAATTTAACAGTATCACCTGTTCTTGTTGTTGTTCTTGGGTTAACTCTGGCTGTCATTGTAGCTCCTTCGTAATCGAAGTGTAAGAATACTTCGGCACCTAACATTTCGTATACACGGATTGTAGCTTCGATCACTGTATTTGGTGAAGATGCGATAAATGCTTCATCATCATAAATATCTTCTGGACGGATACCAAGTACAACTGTTTTTCCGTTGTATCCACCAGCGATAAGTTTTTTCGCTTTAGCTTCTGGTAATTCAATCTTAGCCGGTCCAGCCTGAAGGAATGCTTTATTTCCTTCTACAACACATGTTGCGTCTACGAAGTTCATCTGTGGTGATCCGATGAATCCTGCTACGAATAAGTTGCATGGTGTATCATATAATACCTGTGGTGTATCAACCTGCTGAATAACACCTGCGCTCATAACTACGATTCTTGTACCAAGTGTCATAGCCTCTGTCTGGTCATGTGTTACGTAGATGATTGTTGTACCTAATCTCTGATGTAATTTAGAGATCTCAATACGCATCTGTCCACGAAGTTTTGCATCAAGGTTTGATAAAGGCTCGTCCATAAGGAATACCTTAGGATTACGAACGATAGCACGTCCCATAGCAACACGCTGTCTCTGTCCACCTGATAAAGCCTTTGGTTTACGATCTAATAAAGCTTCAAGGTCAAGAATCTTAGCTGCTTCACGAACCATTTTGTCGATCTCATCTTTTGGAACTTTTCTTAATTTCAAACCGAATGCCATGTTATCATATACTGTCATATGTGGGTAAAGAGCGTAGTTCTGGAATACCATTGCGATATCTCTGTCTTTTGGTTCTACGTCGTTTACAACTCTGTCTCCGATTTTTAATTCACCTGAAGAGATTTCTTCCAAACCAGCGATCATACGAAGTGTTGTAGATTTTCCACATCCTGATGGTCCTACGAAGATGATGAATTCTTTGTCTTCAATTTCAAGGTTGAAATCCTTAACAGCTACAAAACCGTTAGGATATACTTTGTTAATGTTTTTAAGCGATAAACTTGCCATTTTAATATTCCTCCTAAGAAATAATTCGTTTGTATTCTGATTAAAAGTATATAAAAAAAGTTCAACCTGGTCTATGCCCAAGTTGAACAAATTTTTCTTGAAAGCTTAGTCAAGTTGACGAAAGATTCTTTCTCCTCTTACAGTAACATTTGATAAACTTCTCGTTTCCCGATTCCTCGGTCTTTTGCAACCTTTTTCATTGCTTCCTTTTTATCGCATCCTTGCTTCATATAATACTCCATATGATCTTCAATCGTCATCTCTTCCCACTTGGCAATAGCTTCTTCTTTAAGCTCTTTTCTACTCTTTCCTTCGATGACAAGAACACATTCCCCCTTCGGTTCATGCTCTTCATAGTATGCGATTGCCTCAAGGCATGTTGTCTGGAATGCTGTTTCATGCTTTTTCGTAAGCTCTCTGCATACTGTAATTCGTCTATTGCCTAAAGTCTCTGCTAATTCTTTTAATGTTTTCAAAAGCCTGTGCGGCGCTTCATATAAAATAATCGTTCTTGTTTCATTGACAAGTTCCGAGAGAACTTCCTGCTTTTCTTTCTTATCGGCAGGCAAAAAAGCCTCAAATGCAAATCGTCTTGTAGAAAGACCTGACAACGTAAGCGCTGTAATACACGCAGCTGCCCCGGGTAATGATGTTACTTCTACCCCTGCTTCATAGCACATTTTCACAAGTTCTTCTCCCGGATCTGAGATTCCCGGAGTTCCTGCATCGGTAATCAAAGCAATGTTCATACCCTCCTGCATCTTCTCTACAAGTCTCTGCCCTTTTTCTATTTTATTGTATTCATGATAACTTGTCATCGGTGTTTTGATTTCGAAGTGATTCAACAACTTGATACTATTTCTTGTATCTTCTGCCGCAATCAAATCCACTTCCTGCAAAGTTCTTACTACCCGATAGGTCATATCTTCCAAATTTCCAATCGGTGTCGCACACAAATATAATTTCCCCGGCATATTTCTGCTCCTTTACTTTAATCCATACTCGACTAAAAGTTCATCTGCATATACATTAATATCTTTGTAAACAATAAGAGGACGTTCTACAGTCATACGCGGATTTCCTCCTCGACGTCCTTCAATTAAAACCATATTCGGCTCTTTATCAATATAAGGATGTACCATCCGCATCCGTTTTGGTTCGATCTTACAAGCGCACATCTTGGAAAATATTTCCGCAAGTCGGAACGGTCTGTGCACCATATAAAATCTGCCGCCCGGCTTTAATATCCTTGCGCTTTCTCTTAAAATATCATCCAATGTACAAAGAACTTCATGCCTTGCGATAGATTTCGCATCTTGTGCATTTCGAATTCCATGTTCCCCAATCATATACGGCGGATTCGTTGTTATAACATCAAAAGAGGCAGGGCCAAATATAGTGGCTGCCTCTTTGATATCTCCCGTCACAATTTGAATCTTATCTTCCAAATGATTGTACGCAACGCTCCTTGCTGCCATATCTGCACTTTCTTCCTGAATCTCAAGCCCGGTAAAAGATTCCCCTTCTGTCTTCGCTTCCAAAAGAATCGGAATAATCCCCGTTCCTGTCCCCAAATCCAATGCCTTTTCTCCTTTTTTTACTTTCGCAAAATTTGCAAGCAGCACGGCATCCATGCCAAAACAGAATTTATTTGGATTCTGAATAATCTGATATCCTTTTACCTGCAGATCATCCAATCGTTCTCCCTGTCTGATCTTACTCTCCATCCAGCTTTGACGCTCCCTCATTTTTTTCCAAAGCCGCAAGTTCACGCATCTCTTCCTTTGAAAGTTTTACATCATTTTTCTTACGTCTCGGTTTGAATTTCAATTCACTGACTTTATATTCACGGATTTCCTTCTCATCATTGTCTAAAGTCACAATAACCTTTACAATCTGACGAAGCACACTTAAACTTTGCACCTCTCCACGGAATCCGTCTACTGTATTGACCATATCTCCTACAGATGGAAGACGGCTGTTCAGATACTCATAAGTTTCTTGCTCATTTGTAAGACAGCACATCAATCTTCCACAAACTCCGGAAATTTTTGTCGGATTCAATGACAGATTCTGCTCCTTTGCCATCTTAATAGATACCGGAGCAAACTCCGACAAATACGTATGGCAGCAAAGTGGTCTTCCACAGATTCCGATTCCGCCTCTGATTTTCGTCTCATCACGAACTCCAATCTGACGAAGCTCGATTCTTGTCCGAAATACTGCTGCCAAATCTTTTACAAGCTCACGGAAATCAATTCGCCCATCTGCTGTAAAATAAAACAATACTTTATTGTTGTCGAACGTATACTCAGCATCTATGAGTTTCATTTCAAGTCCGTGTTTTCTAATCTTCTCAAGACAGATTTCAAACGCCTCTTTTTCTTTTTCTTTGTTCTTAGCCTCTGTTTTCCTGTCCTCTTCTGTGGCAATACGAATGACTGATTTTAATGGTTGGGTAATCTCTTCTTCGTCCACTTCCTTCGGCCCCATAACAACAGTTCCGAATTCTACCCCTCTTGTTGTCTCTACAATGACTTTATCGCCATGGTTGATATGAAGTTTCCCCGGAGAGAAATAATAAATCTTACCCGCCGTACGAAACCTTACACCAATTACTTTTATCATGTCTAGTTCTCCTTTATAGTCAGCAATAAAAGTTCCATGACAAGATCAAAGTTTACATTGGCTTTCAAACGAGCCTTTGCTTTTTCCAAGCTGTCAAGGATTGTCTCGATTCCCTCATAGGAACTCTTATTCGCTCTTTCTCTTAAATATTTTAACTGATCCGCAAACACAACTCCGTTTACGTCCTTTGTTGCCTTATAAATCAACACATCCCGATACCAAATCATGATAATATCCAAATAATCTGTAATCTCCAGTTTATATGTATTGATCTTCTTCAATGCAACAACAATATCTGATATTTCCATATCATTAATATTACGAAGAAGCTGAAGCGCTTCTTCCTTAATCTCATTAAAATGCTCAGAAGATGCAAGCATAATTGCCCGTCCCATATTGCCTTGTGCAAAAGCAGCACAAATATCTGCCTGATAATCCGGAACTCCCATAAACTCCATCAAATATTTGCGAATCAATGTAGTCTTGATATTGCGAAGCTTTAACATTACACAACGTGACATAATGGTTGGCAGCAAGCTGTCCGCATTCTCTGTCAAAAGGAAGAAGACCACATACTCCGGTGGTTCTTCGATTGTCTTAAGAAGTGCATTCTGCGCCTGCACTGACAAAAGATCTGCATCCGGAATGATATAAATCTTGTATGGACAACTATACGGCTTGATCATCACATCATTGTTGATTTGCGTTCTTACATCATCTACGCTGATCGTATTCGGCTTTTCATGTTCCACTCGAATAATATCCGGATTATTCCCACTCATAGCCTGCTTACAGGAATGACACTCGCCGCACGGCTCTTTTCCGCCCTTCTCGCACTGTAAAGTCATGGCAAATAAATTCGCCAGCATCTTCTTCCCTGAACCACGTTCTCCATTCAGAATGTATGCCTGCGAAACTTTTCCTTCTGTCACTGCATTCTGAATATATTGAATTATGTCGTTATGTCCAATGACATCTTTGAAACCCTTCATACTATCACCATGCCCTTCGTTTACTATTTGTAATTAACTCACCACTTATAGAAGTGGGAGTCTTCTCGACTGCGATAAATCTTATACATAATCAGTATATCATAGTTTGGCTCGAATACCTAGAACTATTTCTCTGATACACGCTTCCATTTCCTGATTATAATACCGATGAATAATTCCACATTTTTGCAGATTTTCTTCTGAAAAATCTTCTGAATCCGCCAAAAATCTTCTGCACATCTCTGCATACTTCGGTTTTTCCTGCTGCCGTTCTCTCAAAAGCGCACGAAAAAGCCTTTCTCCATCTTCCACTTCAATATAGATTGGCTCCAAAGCATCCCTTCCAAAATACTCCTTCATCTTTTCATAGGACACTAACGTTCCAATCACAAGATAATTATATCTTTCTAAATCAATCTGTCCATCATCTGCTGTAAAATAGATCCATTTTCCATGTACAGTATCATATGTTCTGGACTCGATCAATTTTCCCGCTTTTTCTAATTCTTCTTTTTGTTTTTCATCTGTAAAATAATACTCTACTCCATTCTTCTCTCCTTCACGGATTGGTCGAGTCGTATACAAAACAATTGTCTTTAATTCTGGGATTTCTTCACGAACTTTCTTAAAAATTGTATCCTTACCGGAAGAACTTTTCCCCATTAAATAAAATATCTTACCCATTTTTCAACACTCCAATATAGTTTTCCACTTTTATTCCTTCCACCGAAAAGCCAAGCTCTGCATACAGCGATAACACCTGAATCGCCTCCTGCGTAATCTGTTCTCCCGGCACAATAAGAGGAATTCCGGGCGGATATACATAAGCATATTCTGTGGATATCCTGCCTATCGACGCTTCCCACAATACCAATTCTTCATTTCCACATTTTTTCCGCTCTATCTCTTCATTTGTGCACACCAATGGAAGTTTTGGAAGCTCAACCGGCAAATGATCCTCCTGTTTCTCATCAGAAAGACTTTGATCGATTTCAAAAAGCGCTCTTTTCAACCGTTCAAATCCTTCTTTCGTATCTCCAAGCGCTGTCATAGCCAATACATATGTTCCTCCTGTCATCTCCATCTGAAGATGATACGTATGAAGTAATATATCTGCAAGTTTCTTGCTTGTAATTCCGGTTTTCTTCACAGATATTAAGAATTTAGACCGATCAAATTGTTCTGTTTGCAAAATCTCTAAATGTTTCAAACCTTGTAATTCTGTTCGCAATACATCAATTCTCTGTGCATAAAGCTCAAATAACGTATCCCCTTCACTTTCTAATAACTCCATACAGCGATCAATCGATGCCATCAAAATATACGATGGACTGCTGGACTGTAACATGTGAAGATACTTTCGCACTTTTTCTCTATCCACAATTTCTCCGTTTATGTGGATTAACGCAGTTTGTGTAAGTGATGGCAAAGTCTTATGCACACTATGAATTACAATATCTGCTCCTTTTACATTAGAATTCTCCGGAAAATATGGGTGAAATCCAAAATGTGCACCATGCGCCTCGTCTACGATCAAAGGAATCCCCCTTTTATGTACAATCTGCGCAATCTTTTCCACATCCGATAACACTCCGTCATATGTTGGAGATACGATCATTACTGCCTTGACATCCGGATTCTCATTTAACATAATTTCAATTTTTTCACCAGAAACTTCTCCATTTATTTGTAAATTTTTTTCATATTCCGGATAGATATATATCGGTCTAAGACCATTTAACTCCATTGCATTATATACAGATTTGTGACAATTTCTCGCCACAAGAATCTTATCTCCCCGATTCGTCACGCCAAGAATAGCGCTTAGAATTCCTACTGTGCTTCCATTGACAAGAAAATGGGTTTCTTCTGCCTTATAAAGACGGGCCGCTCTCTCTTCTGCTCTTTTTATAATATCCTCTGCATGATGCAGGTCATCAAATCCGGTGATCTCAGTGATATCAATTCCATAGGGAAGCCCGATTCCAAACATTTTCCCATTTCTCTTGTGTCCCGGCATATGAAATCCATAGTAATCTGACTTATTGTATTCTATTAATTTATCATATAAGCTTGCCATGCTGTTCTCCTATTCTAAATTCTTTCCTTATTGTAACATTGTTCTTGCCAAATGAAAACGAAGACATAAAAAATCGTACAAACTTCTCTCTTCATACTGTAGTTTCTTCTCAAGTTTATTGCTATAATATCTATCATATGAATTTACAATTTCCAGTAAAGGAGGATATTATGAAACCCACATTGACTTTTCAAAAAGAAACTTTTACCATAAGCGATCTTGGAACCGAAACTTCTACCCCAGATCTGATTCCAAGTTCCAATGTACAAAATAAAACTCAATTTTTTCTTGATGAAGATGATGAAATCTTTGAAGGTTATGGAAAACTATTCACTTCCTTTCCTTATCGACAGTACACAAGCTATACTCGTAACTTACACGACAAACAGCTTCAGACCGCCATATTGGAAAACGATTTCTTAAAAGCAGTATTTCTTCCAGAATTCGGAGGTCGTCTCTGGTCTCTCATAGATAAAGCTACCGGTAAAAATCTTCTTTATACGAATGATGTCATCCGCCCAAGCAATTTAGCAATCCGTAACGCATGGTTCAGCGGCGGCGTTGAATGGAATATCAGTATGATTGGGCATACTCCATTTACAATGGAACCGCTTTTTACTTCAACATTAGAAAAAGAAAATGGTATTCCTGTTCTTCGTATGTATGAATACGAAAGAATTCGAAAAGTCACTTATCAAATGGATTTTTGGCTGGAAGAAACAGATCGATTTTTAAACTGCAGAATGAGGATTTTCAACCAGACTGACGAAATGGTTCCTATGTATTGGTGGAGCAATATAGCTGTTCCGGAATACGATGAAGGACGTATCATTGTTCCGGCAAAAGAAGCCTATACAAACCGAGAAGACGGTGTATATAAAGTAGATACTCCTATGGTAAATGGAATTGATATTAGTAAATACAAAGAAATTCCAAATCAAGTGGATTACTTTTTTAATATTCCAAAGGAATCCCCAAAATATATTGCAAATATCAACAAATATGGGTACGGACTCCTGCACTTATCCACATCCCGCCTTATGAGTCGTAAACTCTTCTCTTGGGGGAACAACGAAGCTTCCGATAACTGGCAAAACTTCCTAACAGAAGATGCAGGTCGTTATATTGAAATCCAGGGTGGACTCGGAAAAACACAGTATGGTTGTATTCCAATGGCTCCTCATACAGCCTGGGAATGGATGGAGTTCTATGGGGCTATTCAAACTTCTGAAAAAGTGTCTACCGATCCTTATGAACTTGCCTTGAAAGATGTGAATTGTATTGTTGAAAAGAATATCCATGATTTACAACCGGAAAAAATACTTGCCGACACGAAATCTCTTGCAAAACAGCCGGCAAAACTTCTTCAATCCGGAAATGGATACGGGGCATTGGAAAACGCTCTTCGCACCCATAAAGGAGAAACTCCTTTGTCTCCTCATTTGGATTTTGGTATCCTGTCTTCACAGTATACAGAATGGATTGAATTTTTAGAAACTGGAAGATTTCCTATAAAAAATCCAACCGAAGTTCCATATGATTTCATGACAGATGATGTTTTTATTCAGAAATTAAAAGAAACGATTCAAACAACCAATCACGAAAATTGGTATGCCTTTTATCAATTAGGACTCTATTATTTCCAAAAGGATAAAACAGACGCAGCAACTGAATGTTTCATCGAATCCATGACATTAGAACCGAACCCTTGGGCTTATCACGGACTCTCTGTTATTTATCTAAAAAATCAAAAAAATCATGGAGCGATTGAGTTCATTTTAAAAGGGTATGCATTGAGAAAAAACGACCTCTCCTACTTAAAAGAAACTCTTAAAGTTCTTTTGCTAGCTGAAGGTTACGAAGAAGTTAAAGAATTATATCATACTCTTCCAAAAGAGCTTGCAGAAGAAAGCCGAGTTCTTTTCAACTACCTCATTGCTCTCGCCCGAACCGGTCAGGAAAAAGAAGTGCTTGATTACCTAAACGAACACCATTGGGTTTTAGATGACCTAAGAGAATGCGAAACTTCACTCGGTTCTCTATGGGAAGAAGTATATGAAAAAATAAACGGTGAAAAAGGTCACCTGCCAAAAAAATATAATTATCATTCCTTATAAACTTCACAAACATAATGAAAAGGGGGAGAAAACATATGATATGTAAACTCCCCTCTAATCCTTAATACAATTTTCATGCTCTATTCCGCTTTATCGTCTTCTTTACTATTGGGAATTTCTTTTACTACATCTCCTATTAGTTTGCCAAAATCGATTGCATTCTTTGAAGTGATTACTGGTTCGCCAGTTTCTTTTTCTAGTGTTTCTCTTGCAACTTTTGCGACATTACCACCTCTTAAGAATGAGTTCTGTAGTTGACATATTATCTCTTAGATTTTGCTTTTTAAGTCCTTTTAAATCTTTATATTGTCTTGTAGTCATACCAAACCAAGCTTTTGAAATTTCATTGGTTAATCCATTCTTTTGAATACCCTTTTTTCGCATATGTTTCCAATGCTCGATCAATGGTAAGTTCTGGATCAATAATCTCATCAATTCTTTCTTTACCAACTTCAGCTAACCACATTTTAAATGGTTCTGCTTTCGGTGATGGAATTGATTGTATGATACGGAAAATACCATCAATTGTTGCAGCTTGGATATTTCTCATCTTACCATCAGCTGCCTTCATTTTAACTAGGGTACAAATTGTACCCCACTTGGAATTAAGTTCAAAATCACGATAACACATTTTTTTTATATATTGCTTTGGATCTACACTATCAGTCAAAATTGCGACAATATCTACTACACTAAAGTACCATTCTTCTTTCTCATTATCCCAAGCTGAACGAATTTGATTTCCCTCAAATAGTTTAATTTCATTATCCAAAATATTCCTCCTTTGAGTTGATGTACTGTTTACAACAACTATTATACAATAGTAACTCTAAGCAGTACATCAAGCATTACATTTTTCAATCTCTTACTTTTCTTATTTCCCTTACTCCTTTTCAATTGTGTGTTCTTTCAATCGGATATACGCTCTGAAAATGAGCCCGAACTAAAAGATGCCTTTTGGCTTGATTTTTTGCGAATAGAATTCCGCATGAATTGTTAATATAATAGCATATAAGTATAAAATGTCAATCCACATTTTCTTATTTTAGAAAATCTTAATACCCTTCTCTTCTATACAAAAGATTTTCTCTTCCTTTCTAGCGGAAGATGGGGCGCAAAGTGGAGACATTGAACTCTTGGGGACTAGGCACGCTTCGGTCTGTATATAAGAGAAGACCTCAGGGATATCCCTGAGGCCTTCTCTTATATACAGTGCGGAAGATGGGACTTGAACCCACACGTAGTAACCCACACTAGAACCTGAATCTAGCTCGTCTGCCATTCCGACACTTCCGCAATCCGTATATTATTATATCTCTTTTTTTTTCATTCGTCAAATACTTTTTAAATGTCCTTAATCTCTACCTTTATTTGGTGAAGTGAAAAGTTTATTTCCACTTTGAATAGAACGAAGTAGATTTTAGTCTTT
>URRQ01000049.1 GCA_900550235.1 uncultured Lachnospiraceae bacterium | reverse complement strand
ATAACAAAGCACGTAAAATAGGAGGGCTGTGGATAAAACTACGGAAACTCAAGAAATGCTATAGTTGATTCGGGAATCTATATTTGGTACAATAGGGAAGGAAATTCGAAAGGAAAACGGAGGACTTTTTCATGGAAGCATACACAAGCTTTGCAGCAGTCTATGATACGTTCATGGATAATATCCCTTATGAGGAATGGGGAGTTTATTTAAAAAGTCTGCTAAAAGAATATGATGTAAAGAATGGTTTGGTGCTGGACCTTGGTTGCGGAACCGGAACCATGACAGAGATTTTGGCAGAAGACGGATACGATATGATCGGGGTCGATAACTCAGAAGATATGTTGGAAATTGCAATGGAGAAGAAAGTAGAATCCGGTCATGATATTTTGTACTTGTTGCAGGATATGAGAGAGTTTGAACTTTATGGGACGGTAAACGCCGTAGTAAGCATCTGTGATTCTGTGAATTATATTACAGAAGAAGAGGAGTTAGTGGAAGTATTTCGGCTTGTAAATAATTATTTAGATCCCAAAGGAATTTTTATCTTTGATTTTAACACGGAATATAAGTATCGGGAAATCCTGGGAGACTGTACTATTGCTGAGAATCGGGAAGAATGCAGTTTTATTTGGGATAACTACTATTATGAAGAAGAAAAAATCAATGAGTATGAACTGAGTCTTTTTATTCAAGAAGAGGATTCTGAACTTTACAGAAAGTACGAAGAGACGCATTTTCAGAAGGCGTATACATACGAGACAATGCGAAGACTGATCGAAGAATCCGGGCTGGAGTTCGTAACAGCGTATGATGCATTTACGCATGTGAAGCCAACGGAGAAGAGTGAGCGAATTTATATGATAGCAAGAGAAAGAGGAAAATAAGTATGAACGATTATATTGTAAGAGCAACCGCAGCAAATAACCAGATTCGTGCATTTGCTGCAACAACAAAAGATGTAGTGGAAACTGCAAGACAACATCATAATACAAGTCCGGTAGCAACAGCAGCGCTTGGAAGATTATTGACAGGCGGGGCGATGATGGGAACCATGATGAAAAATGATCAGGATATGCTGACCATTCAGATTAAGTGTGAAGGTCCGATCAAAGGTTTGACGGTAACGGCAGATATGCATGGAAATGTGAAAGGATATGCAGAGAATCCAGAAGTGATGCTTCCGCCGAACAGCAAAGGCAAATTAGATGTAGCCGGCGCATTGGATCTTGGTGTGTTAAGTGTTATTAAAGACATGGGACTAAAAGAACCTTATGTAGGACAGACTATTTTGCAGACAAGCGAGATTGCAGAGGATTTAACGTATTATTTTGCAACATCTGAGCAGGTACCGTCTTCTGTAGGACTTGGAGTATTGATGGAAAAAGACAATACGGTAAAACAAGCCGGAGGATTTATTGTACAGGTCATGCCGTTTATTGAAGAAAGCGTCCTTGAGAAACTGGAACAAAACGTAAGCAAGATCACATCGGTAACGTCAATGCTTGATAAGGGGTATACACCGGAGCAGATTTTAGAGGAAGTATTGGAAGGATTAGATGTAGAATTCGCAGATAAGATTCCAACACAGTTTGCATGTAATTGTTCAAAAGAGAGAGTGACAAAAGCAATTATAAGTATTGGAAAGAAAGATATTCAGGATATGATCAACGATGGAAAAGATATCGAAGTGAACTGTCATTTCTGCAATACACAGTATACATTTACGGTAGAAGAATTGAAGGAAATCTTAAAAAGGAGTCGATAGAATATGAAGCAAGGATTTGTCAAAGTAGCGGCGATCACACCGGATATGCGTGTGGCTGATGTAGACTATAATACCGCAGAGATTTGCAAAAACATAGGAGAAGCAGTCGAGGCTGGAGCAAAGGTGCTTGTGTTCCCGGAACTTGCGATCACCGGATATACTTGTGGGGATCTCTTTTTTCAGGACGCATTGCTTAAGAGTGCGGAAGAAGGACTTCGGAAAATTGTCGAATATACGAAAGGAAAAGATGCATTGATCTTTGTAGGACTTCCTTTTGTACATGCCGGGAAGTTATATAATGTAGCAGCAGCTTTAAATGATGGAGAACTCTTAGGATTTACTACAAAAACATTTCTTCCAAACTATGATGAGTTTTATGAAATGCGTTATTTTCAACCAGGACCAACAACATTGGAGCAGATACTGTTTGATGGAAAACAGGTTGCTTTTGGGCCTCAGATTCTGTTTGAATGCAGAGAGATGAAAGAGTTGGTTGTGGCCGCTGAAATTTGTGAAGATGTATGGGCGCCGGTTCCACCGAGTGTACCGGCTGCAATTCAAGGAGCCACGATTATTGTAAATTGTTCAGCTAGCGATGAGTCGGTAGGGAAAGAAACGTATCGAAGAGAACTGATCAAAGGACAGTCGGCAAAATTGATTTCCGGTTATATTTATGCAAGCACAGGTTACGGAGAATCTACAACGGATCTTGTATTTGGCGGACATGATTTGATTGCGGAAAAAGGAATGATTCTTACAGAATCAGAGAGATTTAGAAATGGAATCGTTTACAGTGAAATTGATGTAAAACGTTTGGCATGGGAAAGACGAAAAAACACAACATTTCAGATGACACATTTTCCGTATGAAACAGTAAGGGTACCGTTTTCTTTGAAGGTAGAGGAGACAGAGCTTACAAGAAAGATTTTGCAGACTCCGTTTGTCCCGGAGACGGAAACAGAGAGAAATCTATATTGTAAAGAGACTTTGATGATTCAAGCAATGGCATTGAAAAAACGTTTGGATCATACAAATTGTAAAAGTGCTGTTGTAGGAATTTCAGGAGGACTTGACTCCACGTTGGCAATTCTTGTGACGGCGAAAGCATACGATCTTCTTGGACTGGATCGGAAGGATATCCTTGGCGTGACGATGCCATGCTTTGGAACGACAGACCGGACATATCAAAATGCATGTCTTCTTGTGGAAAAGTTAGGCGCAACGCTAAAAGAAGTGGATATTAAAGAAGCCGTAACATTGCATTTTAAAGGTATTGAACACGATATGAATGTGCATGATGTAACATATGAAAATTCACAGGCAAGAGAACGGACGCAAGTTCTAATGGATATTGCCAATCAGACGAATGGAATGGTTATCGGTACAGGAGACATGTCAGAACTTGCTCTAGGATGGGCAACTTATAATGGAGATCATATGTCTATGTATGCGGTAAATGCGTCTTTACCAAAAACGTTCATTAAGCATGTGGTAAAATATTATGCGGAGATGTGTGAAGAGAAGGAATTAAAAGAAGTACTGTTGGATATTCTAGATACTCCGGTAAGTCCGGAACTGCTTCCTCCAAAAGACGGAGAAATCGCACAGAAAACAGAAGATCTGGTTGGACCTTATGAATTGCATGATTTTTATTTGTATTATATGCTTCGCTATGGATATGAACCAAGTAAGATTTATCGATTAGCAAAGTATGCATTCGAGGGTGTGTATGATGATGAGACTATTTTAAAATGGCTTAAGAAATTTTATTGGCGCTTTTTCTCGCAACAGTTTAAACGTTCCTGTGTGCCGGACGGACCAAGGGTTAGCGGAATGTCTCTTTCTCCGAGAGGGGACTGGAGAATGCCAAGTGATGCCTGTGTGGCAGTTTGGATAAAAGAATTAGAAGAATTGTAAAAAAGAATGTGCGAAAGCACATTCTTTTTTACTTACAGTTTTATGTTTTTAAAGAGATCACCAAGGCTTGTACCAATCTCTTCAGATTCTGGAATTTCTACCTCTTCCACAACCTCTTCTTCCGGTTCGATCAAAGCTTTGATACTAAGACTGATCTTGCCATCTTTTACTCCAATTACTTTTACATTGACAGAATCTCCTACGTGCAGTACGTCAGAAGGAGATTTGATTCTCTTATCTGAAATCTGTGAGATATGTACAAGTCCGGAAAGACCATTGTTGAGTTTTACGAATGCTCCGTAGCTTTGAAGCGATTCTACGGAACCTTCCATGATGCTTCCAACTTCAACCATGCTCATTTTTTTTGCAGTTTCTTGACGTTCTTTTTCTTTTAAAATCTCTCGTGCAGAAAGAACTAATTTATTTTCCGCTTGATCTACATCGATCACACGGACTTCGATTTCTTGTAGCAGATAAGATTCGATATCATCTACATAGGAGAGAGAAAGTCTGGAAGCCGGAATAAATGCACGAAGCCCTTCGATATAGGCAATGACACCTCCACTAACAATTCCTTCTACCTTTACTGTTAGATTTTCCTGCTCGTTCATATAACGAGTTACGATGTTCCATGGATTGGCAATATCAAATTGATCCTCATAATCTGCCATAGATTCAGTTTGCATAATTTCTTCGCTCATAACGCACCTCATTTTCCATTTTTGTTAATTAATTATTTATATCATTATATCATAAAAGGTATACAAATAAAAACAAAAGTGTAGTAAAATATAATTGACACATGCCAAAAAAAGTGGCAACCTAGTATTACTACTATTAAGGATGGAAAGTGACGATGGAGAACAAAAAAGCAAAAAAGGTATATGTAGTGGGACATAAGAACCCGGATACAGATTCCATATGTTCTGCAATTGCATATGCCAATTTAAAAAGGCAGTTAACGGGCGGAAATTATGTGGCAAAGAGAGCCGGCCAAATTAATGAGGAGACGCAATATGTGCTAACAAGATTCGGAGTGACGCCTCCGGGACTCCTTGACAACGTGCGAACTCAAGTAAAAGATATTGAATTGAATAAGATTGACGGGGTAGCGAGCAACGTTTCTTTGAGAAGAGCGTGGGAATTGATGAAAGAAAATAAGAACAAGAGTATTCCGGTTTTTGCAGAGAGCGGTGAACTGGAAGGATTGATTACTGTTGGTGATATTGCAAAATCCTATATGGATATGTATGGACGGAATCTTTTGTCAGAGGCAAAGACGCAATATAAGAGTATTGCTGAAACCTTAGACGGTGAACTTGTGATCGGAGATGGCGAGGGTTATTTTGAAAAAGGAAAAGTTGGAATCGGAGCGTCGAATCCTGAGGCGATGGAGTACTTTATTGAACCGGGAGATCTGATTATCCTTGGTAACCGGTATGAGGCACAATTCTGTGCAATCGAGATGGATGCAAGTTGTATTGTTGTATGTCAGGATTCGCAAGTATCAAAAACGATTCGAAAACTAGCGATTGAAAAAGGTTGTGTGATCATCAGCACACCGCATGACACTTTTACAGTTGCTCGTTTGATCAATCAGAGTATTCCGGTCAAGCATTTCATGACGAAAGAGAATTTGGTTATGTTCAGACCGGGAGACTATATCGAAGATATTAAGGATGCGATGGCGAAAAAAAGATACCGTGATTTCCCGATTGTGGATAAGAGAGGTAGATTCTGCGGATTTATTTCACGTAGAAGGTTGATGGATGCAAAGAAAAAAGAAGTCATTCTTGTAGACCATAATGAGAAGACGCAGGCAGTAGACGGAATTGATGAAGCAAGTATTTTGGAGATCATTGACCATCATAGACTTGGTTCTGGAATTGAGACAGTAGGACCGGTTTATTTTCGTAATCAACCGGTGGGTTGTACAGCGACGATCGTATACCAAATGTACCGTGAAAATGGAGTGGAGATTAATAAAACAATTGCGGCTTTACTTTGTGCAGCAATTACATCCGATACATTGATGTTCCGTTCCCCGACATGTACACAGATTGACGAACAGATAGCAAGAGAGTTGGCATTGATTGCAGAGATAGACATTGAAGAATTAGCATCCAATATGTTCCGTGCAGGAAGCAATTTGTCAAACAAAACACCGCAAGAGATATGTTTCCAGGATTTTAAAAAATTTGAAGTTAGTGGAATCGATCTTGGAGTCAGTCAGGTAAACTGTATGAGCAAAGATGAATTAGATGAAATCAAAGTCAGAGTGCAAGCATATATGAAGACAGCGCTTATGGAAAAAGGTTTGGATGTCATGTATATGATGCTTACGAATATTATTGAAGAAACAACAGAACTTCTCTGCGTGGGAAATAACGCAAGAGGTATTGTTACGACAGCGTTTGATCTTCCGGATGCGATTGAAGATATTGTGTTAAAAGGTGTGGTATCTCGTAAGAAACAATTGATTCCGGCGATTGTAGTTTCGTTACAGAATTAAAGGAGGGGCTATGGCAAAACAAACATGGAAAGGCGGCAATATGCTATATCCGCTTCCGGCAGTTATGGTAAGTATGGTATCAGAGGAAGGAAAGTCTAATATCATTACTGTTGCGTGGGCAGGAACGATTTGTACGAACCCGCCAATGCTTTCGATTTCCGTAAGACCGGAGAGATATTCTTACGATATTTTAAAACAAACCGGTGAATTCGTTGTGAACCTTACAACAGAGGAGCTTGCTTATGCAACCGACTATTGTGGAGTACATTCCGGAAGAGATGTGGATAAATTCAAAGAGATGGATTTACATGAGGAACAGGCAAGTCAGGTGAAGGCGCCAATGATTCAAGAAAGCCCGGTTAATATCGAGTGTAAAGTACGAAAGATTGAAGAATTAGGTTCGCATCATATGTTCCTTGCAGATATTGTCGCAGTAAATATTGATGAGTCTTATTTGAATGAGAAGAATAAGTTTGAATTAGGAAAAGCAAAGCCAATTGTATACTCACATGGTGAATATTACGGATTGGGAAAGCTTTTGGGAACATTCGGATATAGTGTGAAGAAAAAGAAGTAGAAAAGAAAAACAGGCATTTCCGCGTAATGTGGGAATGCCTGTTTTTCGATTATCGTTATATTTTTGAAACTTTTAGTCTGTAGATTCTTCTTAACAGAAGGATAGACATTAGCAAACATACCAGTTCGGCAATCGGAAATGACAGCCATACAGAATGAAGACCTAAAGTTTTAGCGAACAGATAAGCTACCGGAAGAATAACAACCATCTGTCTTGCCACAGAAGTCCAAAGACTATACATACCATTTCCTAAAGCTTGGAACATAGAACTGCATACAATGGCGAATCCGGCCATCGGAAAACTAATGCTGATGATTCGAAGAGCAGGAATACCAATTTCAAGCATATGCTCGGAAGCATCAAAAAAGTGAAGTAAAGTATCAGGAATAGCTTGGAATAGAATTGTTCCAATAGTCATGATACTAACGGCTATGATAGCAGATAATTTTAATGTTTCGCTGATACGTTTTTTGTCTCGAGCTCCATAATTAAATGCAACAATCGGAATCATCCCGTTTGTTAAACCGAAGATTGGCATGAATATAAAACTCTGAAGTTTAAAGTATACGCCGAATACAGCTGCGGCAGTCGATGAGAACATCAATAGAATTTTATTCATTCCAAATGTCATTACAGAACCGATGGACTGCATGATAATGGAAGGAACACCAATTTTGTAAATGGCAACGATCGTTTGCTTATGAGGTCTGAATTTTTTCATGTTGATATTGATTTCTGTATTTTTTGTACAATTAAAAAATAAGGAAAGCAATACGGCAATGATTTGGCCAATTACCGTAGCAAGTGCAGCTCCGGCGACTTCAAGTCTTGGAAGTCCAAACATTCCGAAAATAAGGATTGGATCCAGGATAATATTAATAATTGCACCTAGACCTTGCGTGATCATGTTATAAAATGTTTTTCCGGTAGATTGCATCAGTCGTTCTAAAGTAATCTGCATGAAAATACCGATGGAACAAAATGTGATGATTTGCATATATTGAGTTCCATAAGTTACGATAACCGGATTGTCTGTCTGCGTTACAAAAAATGTGTGAGCGCTTAATACACCAATGAGTGCAAAAATGGCAGAACTGATCAAAGCAAGAAAAATACCATTTTTTGCAACTTTATTTGCATCATCAAAGCGGTGTTCACCGAGATAACGTGAAAGCAGCGCGTTGATACCGACGCCTGTCCCTACAGAGATCGCAATCATAAGATTTTGAATTGGAAATGCAAGTGAAACGGCAGTCAATGCGTCTTCGCTTAGTTTTGCAACAAAAATGCTATCTACGACATTATAAAGTGCTTGAACAAGCATAGACAGAATCATTGGTAATGACATTGTGATCAATAGTTTTGGAATAGGCATGACGCCCATCTTATTTTCCTTTGTCGGTGTATTCGACATAATTTCCCTCCTTTTTACGCATAGACTTGATTATAGCATTAATAAAAAAAGAATACAATCTGTTTTTCATATGAAATTTTTATGTGCATATAATATGAAATGAGAGAAATAAAAGGGACTTTTACGATGCATTACAAGAAAAATGTGTTACTACTTTGTGGTTTTTTCTATACATTAGCGCTTGTTCAGGCGTGGAATATGACAACGACTGAAAAGGAAGAGATAAGAAATACGGTGGAAACAACAGAGGAGGCGCACGTTATAATAGAAGAAAAATATGAAAAACCTAAAATAGCAATTACATTTGACGATGGTCCGCATCCTGTACATACGCAAAAACTTTTGGAAGGATTAAAAAAAAGAAATGTGAAAGCAAGTTTTTTTGTAATAGGAAACCTGGCAGAAGCAAATCCAAAGTTAATTCAGCAAGAAAAAGAAGACGGACATCTGATTGGAAATCATACATATCATCACGTAGATATTGGAAAGTTATCAGATGAAAAAGCTGTGGAAGAGATACAGAAAACGAGTGAAGTAATACGAAAAATCACCGGAAACGAGGTGGATTTTGTGAGACCTCCATTTGGAGTATGGCAAAAAAAACTGGAGCAGGAAATGTCTGTGATTCCGGTGCTTTGGTCTGTAGATCCATTGGATTGGACAACGGAAAATACAGATGAAATCGTGAATAAGGTAGTGACGCAGGTAAAAGAAAATGATATTATATTACTGCATGATTGTTACAAAAGCTCTGTTGATGCAGCATTGCGTATCATTGACATTTTGCAAAAAGAAGGGTATGAATTTGTAACAGTAGATGAAATGATCTTAGAGTAGGAGAATGATATGATACATGAATATTCCAGGACAGAATTATTATTAGGAAAAGATGGATTGGAGAAACTTCGGAGTGCATCGGTTATGGTGTTTGGAGTCGGAGGGGTTGGTTCTCATTGTATTGAAGCGTTAGCAAGAAGCGGCGTAGGTAAATTGATTTTAATTGATAATGATACGGTATCGCTTACAAATATCAACCGTCAATCAATAGCGTATCACAGTACTGTCGGGAAATATAAGACCAAAGTAATGGAAGAGCGGATTCGAGATATTTGTCCTGAGATTCAAGTGGTGACTTATGAGTTGTTTGTATTGCCGGATAATTTAGAAACATTGTTCACCGAGAAGGTGGATTATATTATTGATGCCATTGATACGGTGACAGCAAAGCTTGCCCTTGTGGAAGTTGCGAAAGAGAAAAATATCCCAATTATATGCAGTATGGGAACAGGGAATAAGCTCCATCCGGAAATGTTTGAAATCACGGATATTTCTAAAACGTCAGTTTGTCCTTTATGCAAAGTAATGCGAAAAGAATTAAAGGCTCGCGGAATCAAGAAATTAAAAGTGTTATATTCCAAAGAAATTCCGGTGGATATTATAGATCGTGTCACAGAAGAAGAAAAAGGAAATCGCAGGTCGCTACCGGGAAGTGTTTCTTTTGTCCCACCGGTTGCAGGACTAATTATCGCCGGAGAAGTGATTCGGGAACTTGCAGGAGTATAGGAGAAGAAAAATGGATTTATTTGAATATATGGCGCAAAATACAAAAGAAAAAGAGTCTCCGCTGGCGTCGAGACTTCGTCCGACTACATTGGAAGAAGTGGTAGGCCAACAACATATTATAGGAAAAGATAAGCTTCTGTATCGAGCGATCAAAGCGGACAAGATTAGTTCTATTATTTTTTATGGGCCGCCGGGAACCGGAAAGACAACACTTGCGAAAGTAATTGCCAACACAACAAGTGCAGAATTTAAGCAGATTAATGCAACGGTTGCCGGGAAAAAAGATATGGAAGCAGTTGTTGAAGAAGCGAAAAATACGCTGGGGATGTATGGAAAGAAAACAATATTGTTTGTAGATGAGATCCATCGGTTTAATAAAGGGCAGCAGGATTATTTGCTTCCGTTTGTAGAGGATGGAACCCTGATCTTAATCGGAGCAACAACAGAAAATCCATACTTTGAAGTCAATAGTGCGTTGATTTCGCGTTCTAGTGTATTTGAATTACAGCCGTTGAGTGAAAAAGATATAAAAACCTTGCTTACGAGAGCAATTTATGACCGCGAAAAGGGCATGGGAAGCTATGATGCAGTGATTGAGGAAGACGCATTAGACTTTTTGGCAGATATTGCAGGCGGTGATGCGAGAAATGCATTGAATGCAATTGAACTGGGGGTTCTTACCACTCCTAGAAGTTCGGATGGGAAAATTCATATTACACTGGACGTTGCATCAGAATGTATTCAAAAGAGAGTCGTCCGTTATGATAAGACTGGAGACAATCATTACGATACAATCTCTGCTTTTATCAAAAGCATGAGAGGGTCTGACCCAGATGCGGCAGTATATTATTTAGCGAAAATGCTGTATGCAGGAGAAGATATTAAGTTTATCGCAAGAAGAATTATGATCTGTGCATCAGAAGATGTGGGAAATGCAGATCCTCAAGCGTTAACGGTAGCGGTTTCGGCCGCACAAGCTGTAGAACGTGTGGGAATGCCGGAAGCGCAGATTATTTTATCGCAAGCAGTATTATATGTAGCAACAGCTCCAAAAAGTAATTCTGCGTGCAATGCCATTTTTGCTGCAATGGATAATGTGAAAAGTCATAAAACAACAGTACCGTCACATTTACAGGATTCTCATTATAAAGGTTCAGCCAATTTGGGACATGGCATTGGATATCAGTATGCCCATAACTTTCCAAATCACTATGTAAAACAACAGTATTTACCGGAGGAGATCAAGGGGGCTGTGTTCTACGAACCATCGAATATGGGATATGAGCAGAAGATCCAGGAACATATGAAGAAGATAAAAGAAGAGACATAGAAAAAAGATTGCGCATATCAAAGTGCGCAATCTTTTTATAATAGACTTTTCATAATATAAGCGTAAATTTCCTCGTTTTTCTGTCGCCAGTTGTTAGCAATTGCCTGAGCTTCTTTTTCAGATGGAACGGTAAGTGTAAGATCAATCAGATTCACTTCATTTTCTACAACTCGACATTGTACGGAAAATTCTCCAAAATTATTTGGAAAATAGTCGGCTCTTGCAGACACTTCATTTTTTAACTCATATTTATGCTCTGTCAAAAATGCATCGATATCATTTTTAATTGCTGGTGAGATTTTGTTACCAAAAAACTGTAGAGTAGATGCACCTTCTTCAGTTAAGTGGTATAAAGTACGGTTGTGTGTGATTTCCTCTCTGATAAAACGAGCTTCCACCATTTCAGAAAGTGTTTGCTGGAGCTTGAAATATGTGGTATAGCCTTTGTCTAACACAAATTCGGATATTTGTCCATTGGTTAGTGGAAAATCTACTTTTTCCAACATATATAGTACAATGAGTTTATATAATGTAAATGATTCAGACATCAGAATACTCCTTTCCTTGCCGGATATCTTGTTTTTTAAGGCATTGTTGTATCGTATTAAGAACCAGTCGCTTATTGCCGGTCCATGTTGGTGCTATAAGGATATCTTTAGGTCCGTCTCCGGTCAATCGATGAATGACAATATCTGGACGTAAAGATGAAATACATTTACTCAATAATACCACATATTCTTCCAAAGTGGGAAGATGAAAATGATGTTTTTCATAATATACAGCAAGGTCAGTATATTTTAGGATATGCAAAAGCTGTAATTTGATTCCTTGAATATCCATTTTATTAAGATAAGAAACAGTCTGCAACATCATGGACTCTGTTTCGGTAGGCAAATACAGAATCACATGAACGATGACATCAATTCCTATTTTGCGGAGGTTAGAAACAGCCTCTTCAAATGTAGGAAGAGCATAACCTCTGCGAATGAATGAGGCGCTTTTTTCGTGGATAGTTTGTAGCCCGAGTTCAATCCAAACAGGTTTGAGCCTGTTTAATTTTTCTAAAAGAGCAAGGATTTCTTTATTTAAACAATCGGGTCTTGTTGCGATAGAGAGTATTTTTACTTCCGGTTCAGAAATTGCTTCCATAAATATTTTTTCCAAATACTCCACAGAGGCATAAGTATTCGTATATGCTTGGAAATATGCGATATAGGAATGACCGGTATATTTGCGGGCTACCAAATCTTTTCCCATTTGAATTTGTTCGGGAATACTTAAGGAAGGTGAAGAAGCAAAATCACCGGAACCACCGGAACTGCAAAAAATACAGCCGCGATCTCCGAGCGTACCGTCTCGGTTTGGACAAGTCATTCCACCATTTAATGAGAGTTTATACATTTTTTCACCGTAAGTTTTCTTCAAATAATAATCAAGAGAATAATATCGTTTTTCTCCATAGTCCATAGAAATTTGCATAGTGTCAACTCCTTATAAATAGAGTATGCTATAATTTGGCGATGAATACAATGGAGAGTTTAGGAATTTTTATATTTTTTTAAATTACTGCAAGTTATGCTTGGATATAAATGAATTAAAAAAAGATTGAGAATTTATATGAGTACATCTGCTTGTCGAATGAATAAAAATAAAAGAAAAAAATGTAAAAAAGTTGTTGACATATGTAAATGGCTTTGATATTATAGATAGGCACTCGCGAGACGGGTAAACAAATCAAAAACAATTTTGAAAAAAATAAAAAAGTTGTTGACAAAGATTCGAACATATGATATTCTAATATGGCTGTCGCAAGAGAGCAAAACAAAAAAGAACCTTGATAATTAAACAATAGACAACAAGACAAACCAGAAAATTCTTAAGAGAATGAATTCAGAACAGTTTCGAGAAATCGAAACGCTCAACAAACAACAGTAATTTACGGGAAAGAAAAGCTAGTAGTTTTTCTGACCGAGATTAAACACTTTTAACGAGAGTTTGATCCTGGCTCAGGATGAACGCTGGCGGCGTGCCTAACACATGCAAG
>URRQ01000048.1 GCA_900550235.1 uncultured Lachnospiraceae bacterium | reverse complement strand
TATTTCATGAGCTGACAGAATTCCGACTGTATATCACCCGTGAGGAAAGTATCGGTGACTATGGATTTTGCATAAATGCGCGTTACAAGGCTTGAACAGGAACTCTGCACACAAATTTTTTCTTCCATTCGTTAAGTTGATGAAGTATAATGAAAAATAAGATAAAGTTAATTCTTGGAGGTGTTATTCATGTTTGGTTTTAAGAAAAATGAAAAGCCAACGCTCATTATTGAAGCAAAAGATCTAATGGAAATTATCAAGTCTGATTATGATAATGATATGGCTTTTACTCTTATTGAGTTTTCCTATAATGAGAAAAAATATGTGATGGGTTCCTGTGTTTTACCTGCTAACGCAGAGGAATGTAAAGAAAATATATCTTTTATATTTCAAGACAGAGTTTTTGAAAGTTTTGAGGAATTTCAAACTGCTATTATTATAGATAATAAAAACATCTTACAATTAGAAAAACCCCTTGAAATTTTAAGAGCAGGAATTATTGATAATGAGCCTATGCTGAAAACGCCATGGGGAGATAAAAGATTAGCTGATAAAGCTGTTAATAAATAGCGTGTCGCTTTGAAAGGAGTACAAATTTATGGCATTATTGATGTTTAGAACTTTTGGAGTGATTATAGTATCATTTATAGTCTTAATTATGTATGTTTTGCATAGAAAGAAAAATGGGAAGTTTATAAAACGAAAGGCTGTCAATGAAGAAGAAAAAATAAAATATCAAAAATGGGAAAAAATAATCAATGTGATGGCAGTTGTTGGGTTATTGATTCTCGGTATATTTATAACTGTTCCTTGTTGCTTGGATATACCTTATTTACTATCTAACAATTTAGTTGAAGTTACCGGAGAAGTTACACAAGGTGCAATGTCAGGAGAAAACTCTAATAGTGAAAGAAGAATACATATTAGAGATGAGAAAACTGGAGAAGAACATTCATTAAAATATTGGGGAACAGGTAGTGATTTAGGAGATAAGATAACTGTAAGGTATTTACCACACATAGAATATGGGTATGTAGTTGAATAGAATAAAAATAAATATCCTATTTTGTTTTGGGAAATTTGTAGATTACCTGTAATCTGCCACAACTGAATATGACCGTTAAGGTCAGATGAAGAAACCGATGTATTGAGCGTAAAGCGATCATGCGTCGGTTTTTCTTTTTGCAAAATAGTCCGGTGGACTGTTTTGCAAAACCGAAGGAACTGACAGAGCTTGAGACGGGGCGAAGTCAGTTTGTTCGGGCGGGAGTACAGAGGGTGCAACCCTTTGTGCATGGGTACAGGGAATGCAATACCCCTGTGCAGGTCAAGGGCGGCAGCCTTGCCCAGTTAAGTGGCGTTTCGCCACTTAGTACTGGGTATTTCCTGACGATAAAGGCAGGATTTATGGCAGCTTCGCTGCAGTTTTTTGCGAGAACAGGAAGGAGACGACAAGATGAAACTAACTAGACATAATGGAAGAACTGGAAAGAATGGTGTTTATAATCCCAAGCACAATGATCGACAGTTCGATATTGACAATAGTGATCATATCGATTTGGAACGAGCCAAGAGAAATGTTTATTGGGATTGTTATAATGGTATCAGATCTGCTTCAGTAACAGGAAGAGAGGATGAGATTGTCGATTCCTTTGAAGAAGTGGAACAACTATTTTATAAGATTCATTATCAAGAGTATGTGGAAGGACAGAATGCAAGAAATTGGAAAAATCATCATCCTGAAAGAAACCGAACAACAGATGATATTAGGACTCATAAGAAAACGTGTCCGGAAGAAACCATTTATCAGATTGGAACAAAAGATGATTATGTTGATCCGGATGTGTTGTTGACTATCGTAACAGAATTTATTACTGAACTTAGTGATCGTTTTGGAGAACATTTTCATTTATTGAACTGGTCCTTGCATTTGGATGAGTCCACTCCACACATTCATGAACGCCATGTTTTTGATTGTAAGAATGCTTATGGAGAAATATTTCCCCAACAGGAAAAAGCACTTGAAACATTAGGTTTTGAATTGCCAAATCCGGAAAAGAAGGCTGGTAGATTTAACAATAGGAAAATGGTTTTTGACGCTACCTGTAGAATACTTCTTTTTGATATTTGTAAAAAGCACGGATTAGAGTTAGAAGAAGAACCAAGTCATGGAGGAAGGGAATATCTTGAAAAGCAAGATTATATTCGAATGAAGCAGAAAAAGGATATTGCATCGTTGGAAGAATCAATTCAAAGTCAAATAGAAGTGGTTAATCAGAAAAAATATGAGATCTTTGAGCAAGAGGTTCAATACAAAGAAAACAGCATAAAGATTATTGATCAAGAGAAAAAGCTCAAAGCACAGTCAGAAGAATTTTTTGATAATGCGGAGCGAATTCTTCAGCAAGACGAAACATTGAAACAGCTTGAATTTAAAATTGAAGATGTAGAAAAACTGATAGATGATGTTACAGATGAGGTTTATGAAAAAGCGGTGGAAAGAATTGCAGATGAAATTGAGATTGCTACTAGAAAAGAAGATATTAAATTAGTGGAGGATAGCAAGAGATGGATATTAAGCCCAGAGAGAAAGGCGTCTAAAAGGGAAAAACAGTACGCACTTGATCGGTTAGATGGAGTAATTAAAAAGCTTGAATATGCAATTACGAAGACGATTTCGAAAATGAAAAACAGATTATTGAAACCGGAAAACAAAAATATCATGGTTCAAGAAATAAAAAAAGAAGTAAAACCATCTATATTAAAAAAATTATCTGAGAAGAAAGCAAGTATAACAAGAAATGGAACAACTGGAAAATTGAATAAAGAGTTCTCATTAGATAAGGAGCGATAAGAGCATTTTGGAAATTCCGTTGGAATAAACAGAGTGCTCTTTTTTGATTGGAGGGATTATGGGATTATTTGATGAAGTGAAAGAAAATGTAACAGTTCGGCAGGCGGCTGAGTTCTATAGATTTAAGATAACAAAATCAGGGCTGATTAGTTGTATTTTTCATAATGACAAAACACCAAGCATGAAAGTAGATAGAAGATATTATTGTTTTGGTTGTGGAGTGACTGGTGATGTGATAGATTTCACAGCACAGCTTTTTGGACTTTCCTTAAAAGAGGCTGCATTAAAATTAGCAGATGATTTCGGAATTCAAATATCTAGAGTAGACAGAAGAAAAATAAAAAACCCAAGGAAGATTTTGGAGAGCAAACCAGAAAAAAATTTAGTGAAATCAGAAGAACAAGAGTATATAGAATGTGTTCGTGCGATGCTGGATTACCGTATATTGTTGCGAAAATGGAAAAAAGAATTTGCACCTAAATCGCCGGAAGAAGAGTGGGATGAAAAATTTGTAGAGGCATTGAAATATCTGACTATTGTTGAATATTACTTAGATCTTTTATTATTCGGAGAAGAGGAAGAAAAAGTGCAAGTTGTTGAAATGATTAAGAAGGAGGTTGAAAAGATTGATAGAAGATGCAGAAAAAATGGATGAAAATAAAAAGAAGGATACTTTGAAACGGATGGGTGAGATGGCAGATCTAAATGCAATCAGACAAATTAAGGAATGTTTACTGAAAAATGAAAAGGGAGATATCAAAGGAACGGTTCAAAATTATATGATGATTTTTCGAGATGATCCATTGATTCAAGGTTGTCTTCGATATAATCGGTTGTCTGAAAGAGTCGATATATCGAGGAAACTTTGGTGGGATGAAGATTGGGAGATTCTGACCGACAATGCGATTGATCAGTTTTATCTATATTTTGAAGTGTACTATGGATTAGGAAATGAAAAAAATTTGTATAAGGCATTGCAAATTGAAGCTGCAAACAGAGCGTATCACCCGATTTGCGAATACCTAGAAACATTAAAATGGGATGGAGAAGAACGAATACGATATGTGCTGAAAAAATATATGGGGGCAGATGATTCAGACTATGTATATGAAGTATTAAAGCACTTTATGATGGAGGCTTTATTGCGAGTGTTTTATCCGGGAATAAAAGCGGATGAAATGCTTTGTCTTGTGGGACAACAAGGCGCAGGAAAATCCACGTTCTTTCGTTTTTTATGCTTGAAAGATAATTGGTTTTCGGATGATTTAAGAGATTTGGGTGATAAGAAGGTATTTGAATCAATTAGAGGACATTGGATCATAGAAATGTCTGAAATGATTGCTGCTATCAGTGCAAAAAGTAACGAAGAAATAAAATCATTTTTGAGCCGACAAAAGGATACATATAGAACGGCTTATGCACGTTTTGAAAAAGATCGAAAAAGGCAATGCGTATTCGCTGGATCTACGAATACCTATCAGTTTATTCCGTTTGATAGAACTGGTGCAAGAAGGTTTCTTCCAATCATGATTGATGCTTCAAAAGCAGAGAAACATATTTTAGATGATGAAGAAGAAGCTAGAGCATATTTTAATCAATTGTGGGCAGAAGCAATGATTATTTATCACAGTGAAGAAAACAAAGGTAATCTTCTGAAATTCACAAAAGAAATGCAAAAGGAAATTGATGAGTACCGGAAACAGTTTATGCAAGAGGATACTTTGGCAGGAACAATCCAGGGGTGGCTTGATAATTATAAAGGAAATTATGTATGTTCTATTCAGATTTGGAGTGAGGCTTTTAATCACGGGGATCGTGAGCCTAAGAAGTATGAGACGAATGAAATTTGTCAAATCATGGATACTCAGATTATTGGATGGAAGCGAGGTGGTTATCATAGATTTACCTCAGAAGGGTATGGAAGACAACGCTGTTGGACTCGAAAAAGTGAAGAAATAGAGGGCGGCAACGAAATTGGCGGAGATGGATTTAGAGAACTTTCGGCAACAGAACAAATGGAACTTCCGTTCCATTAGCCCGACAAGAGAGAGGAAATCTTCCTGATAATACAGCTGTTTTATTCAAAAAACGAACTTTGTTGCCAGTTTTGATGACATATGAAAATGTTGATTTTACTGGTCATTTATACTGTTTTTTAAGATGGCAACAAAGAACATTAAAAAATAAAATAAGAAAGAAGATAATGTATTGATTTTCGGTATGAAAGAAATAAAAAGTTTTGAAATAGTTTGTTGCCAGGAGCTTGATGAGATAAAAGCACCTGAAAAACAAGTTCCTCTCTCTGTCGGGGGAATTAGGAAAAATAAGTCTATAAAAAAGGAAGGAGGAAGATGCCTATGGTAAAAGAAGTTCCTATTTGGGAAAAGAGTAATTTAACTCTTGAGGAAGCAGCTGCATATTCTGGTATTGGAATTAACAAGCTCCGCAAAATGACGGATGAGCAGAATTGCCAGTTTGTTTTATGGAATGGAACAAAGCGATTGATTAAACGTAAAAAATTAGATGAATATACGGAAACAGCATATTCTATATAAATTATTGGTGTAAAAAATGAATGATTAGGCGTAGAAAAGGGACTTTGCAAGCGTTATAATAAGTTTGCAGAGTCCTTTTCTTTGTATAGAAAAGGAGAAAAGAATGCAAAAAAGAAAAGATCATAAAGGGAGAGTGTTGAAAGACGGAGAAACCTATCGAAAAAATGATGGACTTTATATGTATCGTTGGATTGGTGGAGATAAAAAAAGACATGCGGTATATTGTTCTACATTAGAAGGCTTGCGTGAAAAAGAAAAAGAAATTCAGAATGATCTGCGTGATGGGATCCAACAAGGAAGCTCGAACATTACATTGAATGATGTCTATAAAATGTGGAAAAATGATAAGGTGGGATTAAAGCAAACTACTCGCAATAATTATATTTATATGTATGAGCATTTTGTTATGAATGATTTTGGAAACAGAAAGATAAAGGAAATCCGAAAATCAGATGTGAGAAGATACTATAATGGCATTGTGGATTCTAAGAAAATGTCAGTTGCAACATTGGAGAGTATTCATACGGTGCTTCATCAAGTATTTATATTAGCGGTTGAAGATGGTTATATTAGGATAAATCCTAGCGACTTAGTTTTAGGAGATGTGAAGCGATCACATAACTTTGAAACACCTAAACGTCATGCTCTTACAATTCCGCAGCAAGAAGCTTTTGTTTCCTATATAAATAGAAGCGAAAAATATAAACATTGGCTTCCGTTGTTTACATTCTTCTTGGGAACAGGATGTCGTGTATCAGAGGTGGTTGGGTTACGTTGGGAAGATGTTCATATGGATGAGAATTATATTGAAATTAATCACAATATGGTGTACTACCAGAGAGATAAAGGCAAGTGCTATTTTTCAGTAACATCACCAAAAACTACTGCAGGATACCGAATTATTCCAATGTTGCCAGAAGTAAAACAGGCACTTTTGAATGAGAAAAAGTATCAAGAGGAAGTAGGATTAACTTGTCAGGCATCAATTGATGGATATACAGATTTTATTTTCTTGAACAGAAATGGTTTTGCACATAATCCTCAGACAATCAATAGAACAATCAAACGTATAACTTTGGCATATAATGAAGAAGAAATAGAAAGAGCAGAAAGAGAACGTAGAGCACCAGTTTTACTGCCTAACTTTTCTTGCCATAATTTGCGACATACATTTGCTACAAGGTATTGTGAGAATGAAACAAACCTTAAAGTAATTCAGGAAATTATGGGACATAAAGATATTGCAACAACGATGGAAATTTATGCGGAAGCAACAAAAGAGGCGAAAGTTAAATCATTTGAAGATTTGAGTGGTAAGATTAAAATTTCATAATAAGGGACGCACACCAACAACTGCACCACTTTTACACCAAATTGGTGGTAACTTGTAATAAAAGTTGTAGAGTTATATAAAAATGTAGATTATTAGAAGCTTGAAGAATAGAGAAGCGTAGAGGCAAATAGATATATATAAAATCTCGCTGCAAGCTCCCGACAATGAAGAGCATGGGAGCCGCAAAGAATGAAGCTAACAATGCTGCACAGTCTGCTCCGGCAAAATCTGTTGCAACATTTACCGCTACATCTGACATGGCAGAAAAGATTGATTTCTCTAATGTAGAAGTAGAACCATTATTCGAAGACATGGTTGATTTCGATACATTTAGCAAGTCAGATTTCCGTGCTGTAAAGGTAAAAGAATGTGAAGCAGTTCCAAAATCTAAGAAGCTTCTGAAGTTCGTATTAGACGACGGAAGTGGCGTAGATCGTGTGATTTTAAGCGGAATTCACGACTACTATGAGCCAGAATTCTTAGTAGGAAAGACATTACTTGCAATCACAAACCTTCCACCACGTAAGATGATGGGAATTGATTCTTGCGGTATGATCATCTCCGCTACACACCTTGTAGAAGGAAGAGAAGGACTGAACGTTCTGATCCTTGATGATCACATTCCGGCAGGAGCAAAATTGTACTAAGAGCAAGAAGTTTTTGTGATTTGACAACAATTTGATTATTAAGGGCACTTTTTGAAAGAAAAATCTTTCAGAAAGTGCCCTTTTTTAGCATTAATGTGTTGGTATGATGCGTGACAATTCCGTTGCATAAATTTTGATAATATGTTATTAATGACAATATAGTAATTGATAATTTAAAATATGTCATATATAACAATTTTGTGTATATTTTAAAAGAAATATGTTATACTTAACATAAAAGGAGGCTGTTATTATGAATATTGGAGATATGAATTCTATATTTGAGCAAATTAATAACCTAAAGAAACCGGTTACTGAACCAACAGAAACAAAGATAGATACATCTGAGGATACTTTGAGAGAAGTGTTGAATAGCGTATCTGAGGAAATACAAAGAGTATTGGATGAGAATAATTTAACACAGGAAGATTTGTGCCGAGTTACAAATATGTCTCAATCTAACATCAGTAAAATCCAAAATGGTAAGGTTGTTCCTAGGATAGAAACTCTGCAGAAGATTGCGGTAGCTACACATACAAGACTCGTGATAAGTTTTGAGAGTGTGGAAGGAGATGAATAATAATGGCATTTATTAATTCAATAGACATAACTAAGTTTAGGGGCATTCAGAAATTAGAGATTTCGGAGTTTTCTAATATTAATCTTATTGTAGGAGATAACAATAGTGGTAAAACAACATTCTTGGAAGCAATACAGTTGTTATTCGCTAAATCGCAGTTAAGTTCTATTAAAAATGTAATAAATCAAAGAACTGTACTTAATCCGAACAGTAGCTTTTATACTTCCTTTATCAAAATGTTTAATAAAGTGCAAGGCAATGATTTTTTGGAATTTGATATTTATGCATTTAGTAATAAAGGTTTCCTGAAGTTCGAACTGAACGGTCGAGAAAAGACAGTTTCCGGCGAGGATGCTCTTCAAATATCAACATTGTCAGCACGCCAGAAGAATGAGTATAGAAGAACAACAACGGTTATTCCTGAAACTGCAAAAGTCTTTGCAGGAAGGATTATTACCCAAGCAGGAAAGAAAACTGTAGAAAAAGAGATTCGCTGTACATCCTTGGATAAGGGAATCCCAGGATTTATTTTAAAAAAGGAAGTGCATTATATCTCGTCTTTTGGTCATCTACGTTATGATTTGCTCCAGAATATTGTAGATAATCCGGAATATAAAAAGTTAGCAATTGACATTTTAAGACAGTTTGACAATTCCATTGCAGATATTTGTTATACTAAAGCGGATGACGGAACTTATTTGGAATCTATTATCACCAAGGACGGCGTGAATATGCCTTTCTCTGTTTATGGTGATGGTATTAAAAAGATATTGTATATTCTCAATAAACTATTTAATGCTGCAGATTCTATATTGCTGATTGATGAGATCGAAACAGGGTTACACAAAAAATATTATGATATATTGTTCCCGGTTGTATTTGCGCTGGCAAACAAACTGAATGTTCAATTATTTATTGCGACACATAGCATAGAGGCCATTGATGCAATTTTGCGATATGGTAATTATGAAAATAATAATGCTAACAACGATCCGATAAAAGTTATTACACTTAAAAAAGTTGATGACAATAACGGTAGTAATATAGTTGCGCGAAATGTTACGGGCAAGTATGTATACGAGAACAGAAAAGTGTTTGAATTCGAGGTGCGCCTATGATGACAGAATTGATACTTGTAGAAGGCATTTCGGATGTACAGCTGATAAGTTATTACTTACAGAATGTATATGGCTGGAAGCATGAGAAAGAGAATATGCTGGGAATTGAGCCGCTTGATGAACATGAGTATATCGAGAGTCTTTCTAAAAATGGAAATCAGGTTGTCTTATGTGGTGTCGGTGGTAACGGTAAATTTGCGCATTTCGTAGAACAACATCGTGTTAATCAGATGGTCATTGAGAAAGATATATTTTCACTCATGGTTATTACTGACAGAGATGAAGCATCGGATGCAAAGATTAAAAATCAAATCAATGATGCTCTTGAGCAGATATCTGTCGAGAGCAATTGCTGGAAAGAGAATGTCATTAAAGATTCATTTGGACAGGAGAAGGGTATATATACATATCTTCTAATCATTCCAACAAATGAAAAAGGTGCGCTGGAAAGAGTAATAATCGACGCACTGAATGATATTCCGGAAGAAACTGTTTTAATTCAAGAAGTGGAACAGTTTGTTGAAACTCTAAAAATGGGACTGGTTCCGGATTTGAATCAGATAAATAATGCTAATAAAGCTACAGTAGGAACATTCTTTAGCGTTCGATATCCTAAAAAGGCAATGAGGTCATTTGGCGTGTTTATTTCTAAAATTGATTGGTCAAAATCAGCATCTTTAAATCAGTTGTTTTTGCCTTTTCAGTATTTGGGAGAAGAGAAAATACTTGAGAATTAGAAAAACTTGAGATTGTCGACATAGTGTGTAAACAATTCGGAAAACTTTTGTCATGGTCACATTATAGAGCATTATTGCAAGTTGCCTACTCTTAAACGAAAATAATGAGCTTCATAATCGAAATCTGCATATAAGTGGACGTTTGACTGATAAAAAAGTGGACATTGGAGAGCTGAAAGTGGACATTGAAAATGAAAAAGTGGATATTGAAAGTGTATTTTCTGAAAAAGGCAGCACATTTTCGGTAAAAACGAATGTCCATATCCATAGACTTTTTGAGAAGTTTGGTTTTGATGGAGTATTTGGGAGAAGTGCGGTTATGGAACTTTTGGAACTTAAAAGTTCAGGTGCTTCCAAACTTCTTTCTAACTTGGTGCAGACAGATATTATTGAAGCGGTATCCGGCTACGGAAAAGGAAAATATAAATTCAAAAGAAGCGATGGCTAGGGAGAATAAACGAAGGATATACTAGCTGTATGGAGGAAAAACATGCAGAATATGAATTATTATTATGATTTTTCGGGACAAAAATATAATCATCCATTAAGCTTAAGCATGAACAGTTTTGACCGAAAAGTATTTTCCAGACAGACAAGTTTGGAAATTTCTTTTGTTTTAAAAGGTAGTTATGAAGTGGTTACAGAACATGTATCTTATGTTCTTCGTGAACAAGAATTGGTCGTAATTGCACCAAATGAAATCCATATTTTGAAGAAGATGGATCCGGATAGCGTGATCTTAATCTTGCATATCGATTTCGATCGTATTCCGGAAACACTACTTGGTTCTTGCGAGCATGTGTTTTTCACGACAATCTGTAATAACGAAACGAACCCGCAGCTTTTATTTTTATTAAAGGAAGAATTGCGAAAACTGATTATTTTATTGTTACAAGGTGACAGAGATGAGGGAACAGATTTATTTGAATTAAATGAGATTATGATGAAAATCTTGTGCATCACGAAGAAAGAACAAAGTCATTCTTTTGAAAAATTACCGGTAGCCTCCATTCATCATGAAAACTACATCAAGGCAATACGCTATATAGATCAACATTACAATGAAGATATTCATCTTTCGGACATTGCCAAGACGTTATCGTTTAGCAACAGTTACACTTCCAGACTGTTCAATCGTTTCACGGGGCTTCCGTTTGTAAAATATCTTTCCTATGTACGTGTCCGCGAATCGTTGGAAGACCTGTTAGAATGTAAAATTTCCATCGAAGAAATCTCTGGAAGGTGTGGGATGCCAAATTCCAAAGCGTATACGCAGATTTTTAAGGAGCTTTATGGGATAACTCCCAGCACTTATCGGAAACGTTTTCTTAAAAATTTGCAGCCTCTTTCAGAAAATGATGCACAGCCAATGGAGTTTACAAAAGAACAAAAGGAATTGATGGAGCATGCTTTTCAGTTGGAGGAACAGGGAGAATGCATCTACCGGTCTAAAGAGATGACAATTGAGAAACAGGGAGATACAATGTTACTTACGCTTGCCCATCAAGATACGCAAGAATTTCATTATACACAAAAAGGGGAGCGGGTATGCATTCAGATTCGTCCCATTACAAAATAAATCAGATTTCCAGAATAGGGCATTATATGTCCTATTTTTCTTTTTTTACTCGTAATTTGTTAAATAAATGACAAATTATGACGGATAGTATCTTTTTCACGAGAGGATAATTTTCTCTATTTATATTAGAATATAAGAAAACTTATTCGGAGGAAATTAATTATGAATCAATATCCTAATCTCTTCTCTCCAATTAAAATAGGAGAAACTACAATAAAAAATCGTGTATTTATGCCACCGATTTCAACAAACTTAGCTGATAAGGGTTATGTGACGGATGCGCTTGTGAAACACTATGCAGCACGCGCAAAAGGTGGTGTCGGTCTGATCGTTACAGAGGTTACGACAGTAGAGCCAACGTATGTATATCTTCCGGGAGATATGTCTATTGCAGACGATAGTTTTATTCCGGGGTGGAAGAAATTGACGGATGCCGTTCATCAATATGGAACAAAAATTTTGCCTCAGCTATTTCATCCGGCATATATGGCATTTCCGATTCCGGGAACTCCACGTTTGATTGCTCCTTCTTTTGTCGGACCATACTATGCAAAAGAAGCGCCAAGACCGGTAACTGTGGAAGAATTACATACAATCATCAAACAGTTTGGTGAGGCTGCATTACGAGTGAAAAAAGCCGGTGCAGACGGAGTTGAGATTCATGCGGCGCATGCACATGGATTATTAGGCGGTTTCCTCTCTCCTCTTTATAATAAACGTACAGATGAGTACGGTGGAGATATCAATGGTCGTTTGAGATTGACTTTAGAAGTGATTCGAGAAGTTCGTAAAACATGCGGTTCCGATTTCATCATTGATGTGCGTATTTCCGGAGATGAGTATTCGGATGGTGGATTAAACTTAAATGATGCAATTTATGTTTCAAAACAGTTGGAAAAAGCGGGAGTTGATATGCTCCATGTATCTGGTGGAACAACGATCAAGCGTGGAAGCTCTATTCCTGCGCCTGGAACAAAAATGGGTTCCCACAGCGCTTTATCTGCTGAAATCAAAAAATATGTATCGATTCCGGTTGCAACAGTAGGAAGAATTACAGAACCGTGGATTGCAGAAGAATTGATTGCCAATGGCAAAGCTGATATTTGCATGATTGGACGTGCAAATTTGTGTGAACCAGAGTTCTGCAATAAGGCGCAAGCAGGAAAAATTGATGAGATTCGTCCATGTATTGGATGTCTTCGCTGTCTAAATGGTATCATGTTTGGTAAACGTGTTTCCTGCACAGTAAATCCATCCTTTGAGCTGGAAAATGAGGATACACTTTTACCGGCAGACACAAAGAAAAATGTTCTCGTAATCGGAGGAGGACCGGCAGGAATGGAAGCTGCTTTTGTTGCTGCAAAACGTGGACATCATGTTGTACTTGCAGATAAGCAGGATGCTTTAGGTGGAACGGTTCGAATCGCTGCAGTTCCGATTGCAAAACAAGATTTGACACAATTGATCAAATATCAGGCTCATAAATTGGAGCAGGCAGGCGTGGAAGTTTTGTTAAATACAGAAATTACTCTTGAAGCAATCAAAGAGCAGTACGCGGATTATGAAATTATCTTATGCGGAGGCTCTACACCAATCGTTCCATCTTTTATGACCGAGTTCAAAGATTATATGACTGCAGATGATGTTCTGTATGGAAGAAAATTTCCGGGACGTAAAATTGTCATCATTGGTGGTGGTTCTGTTGGCTGTGAGACAGCAGATTATCTTGCGCCGATCTTGAACGATCGTTTTCCGAGAAATCGAGAAATTATTTTGATCGAGATGGCTCACGAGATTATGGCAAATGAAAGTGGTCCGGGAAGAAGTCTTCTTGTTCAGAGAATGATGGAAAAAGGAATCCAAATCATCTGTGATGCGAAAGTCGAAGAAGTAAGTAACGACACGATCCAATACTCCAAGGACGGTGTTGATTATCAGATTACAGATGCGGATACATTGGTTTTGGCTATGGGTTACCGCCCAAATGTTACATTGCAAGAGCAATTGGAAGATGCCGGAATTTCATATGCTGTTCTTGGCGATTGCAAAAAACTGGGAAATATTAAAGATGCAATTTCGGAAGGATATGAATACGCACGTACACTTTAAGGTGTTATAAAATATTTTAATGAAGAGAAATAAAAAACATTTGATATTAAAAAAGATATGTGATATCATGTAGAAATTATGTATCTTATATAAGTTCACAATTGGGTGGACGTTTCTACAAACTACCGTAAATAGTTTACTATAAGACTTAAAAATAGGTCTTAGTAAATTATTTGCGGTTTTTTTATGGGATAGGAAATTCCTCCGGAATCCTATCCCATAAAAAACACACTTCGTGCGAGAATGCACAGCTCGCGGATAGGAAATTATTGCTTCGCAACCGCTCGCGCGCAGAGAATGTGCAGTGCACATTCTTTTTTATGTTTGCGCGCCATGGGCGCGCTCTAACAGGTGAAAGTC
>URRQ01000047.1 GCA_900550235.1 uncultured Lachnospiraceae bacterium | reverse complement strand
TCCAAAGTGAACACCTGCTTCTAAAAGCTGTTTCATTGAAATAACGCTCATGTTTTTTTCCTCCATTTGGTTTTTTACTTCCGTATGCTTCTACTCCTTAACACCGCCTGCGTTAAAGACGGCACCATTAAGGCTCACCACATACGTGTTTTTTTGCAACGTGAATATTGTATCATATAATTTTTTTTCACGCAAGTCCTTTTCCCGTTATTTTCTCCGAATCTCCCCACTGTTTCATATGCAAATCTCCTCATATTTCACCTATACAAAAACACAGCAAGAATGTACTTCTTGCTGTGTCTTATACTTTTCAATAAACTACCAATATCTTCGAATCGCTAAAATAGAACGATAAGAAGCTGAACCTGTTTTAATTCCTCCCTTTGGATAAGGAGCCGGATTTGATGCATGAACAATCTGACCTCCACCGATGTAGATCGCAACATGTCCACTATAACAGATCACATCACCTGGAAGTGCATTGGAAAGTCCACCTGTAACCGCCTTTCCTCCACTTCTCTGTGCACTTGATGTACGCGGAAGCCCTGAGATTCCACATAACGCATGAATCTGTTTTGTAAATCCGGAACAATCAATTCCATTTGTCAAGCTGTTTCCACCATATACATAAGGATTTCCTACATATTTCAAACCTGTTTTTGCAATCTGTTTTCCCTTTGATGTATTCGATGGTTTACTTGTTGACTCTTCATCTTTGTCATCTTCATCTGGTTTGCTTGGTTTATTTGGTTTACTTGGCTTATTTTCAGATGGTTTGTTTTCCGGCTTGTCCGGCTTATTTTCAGATGGTTTGTTTTCCGGCTTATTCGGCTTATTTTCTGAAGGTTTGTTCTCTGACGGTTTAGACTCATCATTTTGTGATGTCCCTTCATTCTTATCATCTGACTGATTCTGTGAATTCTGAGATTGTTGTAGCTGTTCTTGCTCAATTCGTTCTGCTTCTTCAGCAATTCTTCTTGCTTCCTCTTCCGCCTGTCTCTTCGCCTCTGCAAGCTGAGCATCGAAGTCTTTCATCTGATTTTTCATCTCTGAGAGTGTCGATTTTAAACTCTTCTCCTCTGCTGAATAGACATCTGCCAAAGCTTCCATCTCTTTTTTCTCTGCCTCAAGTCCAGATTTCAAGTTTGCAACTTCTTCTTTGACTTTTGCGAATTCTTCCAATTTTTCTCTATCATATGTATGTACATTTTGAATGTATTCAGCTCGGTTCAAAAGTTCTCCAAAACTTTCAGCCCCAAGAAGTGCAGCCACTTCACTTCCTTCACCTTTTTCATACATATATTTGATACGGATTACCATTTCTTCGTATTGTTTTTGTTCTTTTTTCTGTGCGGCTTTCAAATCCTTATCTGCTTTTTTAATTGCAGCTTCTTGATTTCGAATATCCCCCTTTAACATTTCGAACTCTGTAAGCAACTGTGTAAGCTGATTATTCGTACTATTAATCGCCTGCTGTGTCTGCTCTTTTTCTTTTTTAATCGCTTCCACATCCGGAGCTGCTGATAACGGCATAACAACTAACGAACTTGTAATTGCAGCTACAACAAGAGCTTTTCCAAATTTTTTCATCAAATATAGTCCCCCTTAATCGGTTATTTTTGAATCTAAATATACAAATTTTATAGTTTTCCCTATTTCTCGTATATAACTATATATACTACATTTCGTCAACGCTTGCAATACTTTCTTAAAAAATGTTCATCTTTTGTTAAAATTCTATTACGGTTTTTCCTTGCTTTTGTCTCTACGCTATGTAATAATTATGTACATTCTATAATACATATGAGGAGGGGCTTTTTATGTCAAACAGAAGTAACTTTTCAAGTAAAATCGGCTTTGTCCTCGCTGCTGCCGGGTCTGCTGTAGGACTTGGAAACATTTGGCGTTTTCCATATCTTGCTGCCCGTTATGGCGGAGGAACATTTTTACTTGTCTACTTAATTTTAGCAATAACCTTTGGATTTACTCTAATGCTCGCTGAAATTGCGATCGGAAGGAAAACCGGGCTAAGCGCTATAGGAGCTTTCAAAAAACTGGATCATCGATTCGGTTTTCTCGGAGTCCTTTGTGCATTTATCCCAATCATTATCTTCCCTTATTATAGTGTAATCGGTGGTTGGGTCATCAAGTATTTTGCCACATTTGTAAGTGGTGGGGTAAAATCTGCAGCCAATGATACCTATTTTTCCTCTTTTATCAGTTCTACTACCGAACCAATCGGTTGGTTTGCTTTGTTTATCCTTTTAACCGCCGTAATTGTATTCCTTGGAGTTGATAAGGGAATTGAAACTGTCAGTAAATTTATGATGCCGGTTTTAGTGTTGTTAACGATTTTCATTGCGGGTTATGGTCTTACCGTTGACGGAGCAATGGAAGGTGTTGCTTATTATTTAAAACCAAGTCTGGAACATTTTTCTGTGAAAACGATTCTTGCAGCAATGGGGCAGCTTTTTTATTCCATGTCTCTTGCCATGGGAATCATGATTACGTATGGTTCCTATATGAAAAAAGAAAATAACCTGGAACAATCTGTCCGCCAAATCGAAATCTTCGATACTGCAATTGCATTTTTAGCAGGTCTTATGATCATTCCAGGAGTCTTTGCCTTTTCAGGAGGTACTGCTGAAAGCTTAAATCAAGGACCTGGGCTTATGTTTGTTACGCTTCCAAAGGTATTTAACAGTATGCCAATGGGCGGTTTGATCGGAACTGCATTTTTTATTCTGGTATTTTTTGCCGCTCTTACTTCGGCAATCTCTTTGATGGAAACTATCGTTTCTATCATAATGGATAAATTCAAATGGAATCGCAACATTACTGTATTGTTCGTAACGGTACTTGCTCTTCTTATGGGAATTCCATCTTCCTTAGGATTTGGAGCATGGGATCATATCAAATTTATTGGAATGTCAATTTTGGATACCTTTGACTTCTTAAGCAATAGTGTTTTGATGCCAATTGCAGCGTTCTTTACTTGCGTTTTTGTTGGATATGTAATCAAACCAAAAACTATCATCGATGAAGTCAAAGAAAGTGATGGTACCTTTAAATCCGAAAAATTATTTACAATTATGATCAAATGGGTCGCACCAATCTTCCTTGTAGCGATCCTTGCAAGTTCTGTTGCTAATGCAATGGGCTGGTTTGTAATCTAAAATCAAAATCTCCCCAAGAAATCAAGATAAACACTTCTTAATTTCTTAGGGAGCTTTTTATTGCTTCGCTTTCATTTATCTTTCATTCCCCATAAAGAACACAGCAAGAACTCCCGGACCTGTATGACTTCCAATTACCGAACCAATCCCATGAATAATGACTTTCTTTGTTCCAAAGCGTTCTTCCAAAAGAGACTTCAAGTACAATGCGTCCTCTTCACAATCCCCATGTGTAATCATGCATGTACTATTATCGTAATCTCCCATCTGCTTTTCCATTCGATCTACTAAATGGGTAATTGATTTTTTACGTCCTCTTTCTTTCCCAATCACTATAAGTTTTCCTTCATTATTCATGTGAATAATCGGTTTTATTTTTACCATAGTTCCTAAAACAGCGGTTGCTTTTGAAATACGTCCGCCACGGTGGAGATGAAACAAGTCATCGACCGTCACATTATGACAAATATGAAGTTTGTTTTCTTCCAACCACTCAGCAATCTCCAGCATCGTTTTCCCTTGCTCTTTCAATTCAATTGCTTTATATAATAACAATCCCTCTCCCATGGATGCGCAAAGACTGTCAATCACAATTACTTTTGCATCAGGATAGTCTTCCATCAGATCTTCTGCTGCAATGCGACAACTATTGTAAGTTCCACTAAGACCTGAAGAAAATGCAATGTGAAGAATGTCTTTTCCTTCTTTTACAAGCGGTTCAAATATTGCTCTTGCTTCTTCCGGATTAATCTGAGAAGTTGTTGGAAGCGATCCATTCCGAAGCTTGTCAAAGAACTCCTTTCCCGTTAATCCATCCATATCTTTATATGTTACTCCATCGAGAATATAAGATAAAGACAATACTGTAACATCTTTTTCTTCTAAAAACTCTTTGGATAAATCTACTGTACTATCTGTTGTAATTACAAATTCCTTCACCTTTTTTGTACCTCCTGAATATAGATACGCACATTTTACTCCTTTTCAGTACAAAAAGCAATTCATAGTTTTAATTTAGTTTGACATTCAAATAACTTCTTCCTGATAGTGTTTTATTAAAAGCAATAGACAGAATGCAGATTACAGTTCCCACTAAAAAACCAAACCAATTAAACATCGCTGTCAATACAAGCAAAATGAGTCGCATAAATTTCAACGCATACCCTAGTTCAAAATTAGGCTGCGTATAATTTGAAACTGCAACAAACGCCATATATAACATGACTTCGGAGTTGAACCAGCCCGACTTTACTGCAAATTCTCCCATGACAATACCAGCGATTACACTCAGAGGAGTACTTAACATACTCGGAGTATTCATTGCAGCCAATCGCAAACCGTCAATTGACAATTCCAGAATCAAAAGCTGATATATTAACGGAATATTCTGAACATCTTGAATCAATACAAATTCAAATGCTTTCGGAAGCCATTGCGGATTCAGCATAAACAGGAGAAAAAGAGGCGTCGCAAATACTGTCGCTATTGTGATCAACGCCCTTGTAATTTTTAAATACACATTTGTTACCGTTGGGAAATAATAATCATTCGCTTCTTCTATCATATCAAAAATGGAAGTTGGAAGTATCATCGCTGATGGAGAATTATCCACAAGAATGACGATTTTTCCTTCCAGCAAACAAGCGGCTGCCGTATCCGGGCGTTCTGTAAATTTGAATTTTGGAAATGGATTGAACCATTTTCTTTTGAACAATTCCTCCGCAAGACTTTGTTGATTCATACGCAGATCGCCAACTTCAATCGCTTTTAATCTCCCCATCACATTTTGCAAAAGCTCCTGATCTACTCTGTCCGACATATACGACACTACCACGTCAGACCGCGAACTCGAACCAATATCCAACATCTCCATTACAAGATGGGGATCACGAATACGTCTTCTCATCAAAGCCGTATTAAATACTACCGTCTCAACAAAACCATCTCTCGAACCACGAAGTGATTTATCCTTATCCGGTTCCTCTACACTTCTCGCAGGATATGTTCGACAGTCAACCGCAATACAAGCTTCATACCCATCTATAAAAAAACATGAAATCCCGGAAAGAACATTTTTTAATATAGTATCAAAGTCTCCCAGAATATCAACTTCTACATACGGAATACATTGCTGTGAAAATGCAGTTGCATCCTCCGGCATATCATATGGATTGATTCCCATAATAGAAGTCATCAACTTTTGCATGGTATCATCTTTTGTAAATCCATCTACAAAATAAAATGCACTTTTTTTCCCTCCAATTATGATTTCCCTTCTTATCAGATCGAAACTTTTCTCTACGGGAAGCATTCGATTCATAAATGCAATATTTTGTTCCAAAGAACTCATAACCCTTCTGGTTGTTATTTTTTCTGCCATATTTTCCTCCAATTTTTTTCCTAATATACAATTTTAGAATTGCCATTTTGATGGAAAATATTCTACTATTCTGTTATAAAAAAAATGAATTCAGAGATGATATCAAGTCATCTTCTGAATTCACTTTTTTTATTTTGTCGTACTACCTAACCCACCGTTTCGTACGCTTGTTACATCATCATCAAATGTAATTCCATATTCTACAAAAATCCCCTGCATGAATCCGGTTCCTTCCGCAAGCTCTACTGTCTTTCCCTCATTGGTATCATTTGTAAGCTTTGCAAAAATATGCCCTTCATTATCAGAATAGAAATAATCGCTATCAATGATTCCAACTGTGTTATTCAACTGAAGTCTATATTTGAATCCAAGTCCACTTCTCGGATAGCATTTCAGCACCCAATTTTCTTCCATCTCCACACGAATTCCTGTTGGTATTTTAAGCGTCTCCCCCGGAGCGATTACAAACGAAACCGGAGCATAAAAATCATATCCTGCCGATCCCGATGTTGCTCTTTTCGGCAACTTGATATTATCATAAATCTCCTGCAGTTTACTTTCCTCTGCCTTTCCAAATGTATCTACCCAGCCTTCTTTAAACTGCTCATAACTTACTTTATGAAATTTTGCAATTCTCTTCATTTTATTTTATCCTATGAATATCCGAAAAACTTTGTCGTCTTCTATGCATGAAGCACGACAGTTCCCGTCTTCAATGTCTCCTTTACATCTATTACTCTTTGATTGGCGCTGCCTTTCCAATGAAGATTGGCGTCCTTTTTATCACATTCAAACTCTCCATCTACAAGAACATCTACATATTCCATCAAATCCATTCTGCAGATTTCTTCCCATTTTGCGCCGGTATATAACCATATCGTTTTCTTTGGAAAAGTTTCCTTAATCTCTTTTGCAAGTTCTGCCACTTCATACGCATTATTTATATGTAACGGATCCCCCCCACTAAAAGTAATCCCACTTACATAGTCTTTCTCTAACTCCGCAAAAATCTCTTCCTTTGCCACAGCATCGAATTCCAAACCTCCATTTGGATCCCAAGTAATCGGATTATGACATTCCTTACAACAATGATTGCATCCTGCTACCCACAATACCACACGAAGTCCATCTCCATTTAACATATCATCCTTTGTAATATTATGATATCGCATACTACATACTCTTCCTTTCTGCGATTTCTGCCATCTTCGCATCGTTCAAACGTGTATCACCTTTCACACGGGAATAGGACAAATATCCATTCATACGATCAATTTTAGTCAGATTCTTACTTCCGCAATTCGGACAAACATCCATTGCAAGCTCCTCATGACCACAATCATCGCAATACGCCAACGATAAATTCACTCCTTCGTAAAATCCCATATCCATTGCACGTCGAACCAATGATTTAATCGCCTCTATATTATAATTAATTGGGTATTTTACATACTGAATCTTACCGCCATTACACAAATCCCAAAATCTGGCTTCCAAATCCTGCTTCTCAATTGGAGTGATGTCCTCTGTCACATGACAATGGAAACTGTTACTTACATATTCCCTATCGGACACATTCTCTACAATACCATATTTCTTGCGGAACTGCTGTACCTGTACACCACAGAGATTCTCTGCCGGAGTTCCGTAAATTGCGTAAAGATGTCCATCTTCTTTCTTAAACTCATTCACTCTTTTATTAATAAACTCCATTGTTTTGATTGCAAATGCTCCATCTTCTGCAATGGATTTTTTATTATGAAGCTGCTGGAGCTCATTCAAAGCTGTAATACCAAACGATGCCGTTGCAGACTTAAGAAGAGGCTTGATCTTATCGTGAATTCCTAATTTCCCACCATAAAAACCACCTTCGCAATATGCAAGAGGGTTCGTAGATGCTTTCATCTCTCCAAGGTACTCATAAGTTCGAATATGAAGCTGACGAATCAATTGTAAATAGTAATCTAACACTTCAAAGAAATCCTTATTTTCCTGTTTTGATTTTGCATAAATCATTGGTAAATGCAAGCTTACCGCTCCGATATTAAATCTTCCAACAAATACAGGTTTATCCTTCTCATCTGCCGGATTCATTCCACCTCTTTCATACCAAGGGGATAAAAACGCACGACAACCCATCGGACTTACAATAGCGCCGTACTGTTTGTACATACTTGCCACATATCCTTTTCCTGTCAGACTTAACCAATCCGGATACATTGTTTTTCTTGAACATTCAATTCCGGCTTCAAACACGTCTTCCAGCGGTTTACCCGGACCATGAAGATTCTCGTCATATAAAAATACAATTTTAGGGAACAATACCGGTTTTTTATGTCCTTCCTTTCCCTGGCCATTTTTGCGCACTTCCAACATTTTAATTGTTGCAAGTTTTCCATATTTACTCGTATTGATTCCGGAAGTCACCGTGATAAAAGGATAATCACCTCGGCTTGATGATACGGAATTAAATTTGTATTCCCAACCCTGGAAACCTTGTTCCATCTCTTTTTCCAAATCTTTCCATGCAATCGCTTCCGCTTTTTCATCAGAAAGTCCCAGTTCCTTGTATTTCTGAAGTAACATTTTGTGTGATTTTTCTGCATAAGGTTCCAAAATATCATCCACACTCGGTACAGTAAATCCACCGTACTGCTGACTTGCCGCACTCAGCACAATATCACCGATTACGTCAAACGCAACATCCAGTGTCTTTGGCTCATTATACCAAAGATTTCCCATCTCAAAACCGCCGCTCAATACATTCTTCACATCAAACAAACAGCAATTCATCGTATCCCTTCTTGCAGACATGTCATGGATATAGATATACCCCTCACGAATCGCTTGAATCTCTTCGACTGTAAGGAAAAACTTCTTATATAGTTCTTTATTTAATTCATTAAAAATCAAACTTCTCTTCGTAGAAACAAGAGCGCTGTCTGTATTACTATTTTCCTTATCTCCAATGTACATGATGGACTGACTTTTCTTATAAACCTCATCCAGCATCTGTACAAAATCTTGTTTATAGTTTCGATAATCCCGATAACTTTTTGCAACAATCGGGTTCACCTTCTCAAGAGCTCCTTCTACCACATTATGCATCTGCGCAATCTGAATCTCCTGAATCCCCATATTATGCACAGCATTTTCTACGAATTGACAAATGTAGTCTAATTCTTCATCCGTAAACTTGATCAGTGCGCGATAGGCAGATTTATTTACCGCAATTACAACCTTCTGCACGTTAAATTCTTCTTTTGTTCCATCTTTTTTCACAACTTTGATCATAAATGCCTTCCCTTTCCGTTCTATATCTTCTTATAATAAATCTACGCAGTCCCTTATATAAAACACCTATATTTTGTGTTTCTTCTCCCCTTCGAGCACTATTTATAGTAACATTCTAAAGAATTTCCGTCAATATCATCTTTCACAAAATTTATTATATCTGATAGCCTCTGACTGTAAAAATCGCTACTGACCTTGGTCTCATAATGAATTCTCCGTCAATTCTCGCCTCTTCGCCTTCGTGATAAAAATACCTTCCTTGTCCATCACCATAGGTGTTTACACTCAGATGCCAGATTCCCGCATTCCGCGTATCCGGCAAAGTAATTGCCACATCTTCCCAATACGTATTAACCGCAATATAGACAAGATCATCTCTCCCTTTTTCGCGGTCATATCCGGCAAAACTCACTCCAAATGTTCTTGCTTCTTTCGGTATCGTCAATTTATCTGCATGAATATCATGGGTATGCAACCCGTCCATTCCACATACCGCATCCGGAAGTTTTTTCCGAATAATCGGGTGTTTAAATCGATATGCTATCATAAACTTAAAAAATTCAAATAAATCCCTGTTTTTTTCTAAACGGCTCCAATCTACCCAAGATATTTCATTGTCCTGACAATAAGAATTGTTATTTCCATATTTCGTATTTCCAAACTCATCTCCTGCTAAAAACATCGGTGTTCCACGGCTACACATCAAAATTGCACAAGCATTTCGAATCATACGATATCGAAGCTTTAGTACTTCCGGATCATCTGTTTCCCCTTCTATCCCGCAATTCCAACTCCGATTATCATTGGAACCATCTGTATTATGCCAACCATTCATTTCATTATGCTTTTCATTATACGAATAGAGGTCATACAGTGTAAATCCATCATGACAAGTCAAAAAATTGACACAAGAATTATATCCTGCATACGTCTTATTTCCCGCTGTATCATATCTACCATAAAGATCTCCCGAACCGGATATACTCCACGCTGCGTTCCATGCTTCCCAGCACTCCCCTTTTAAGAACGAACGTATCGCATCCCGATACCTTCCATTCCACTCTGCCCAACGTCTACTTGCTGGAAAACTTCCAACTTGATACATTCCACTGGCATCCCATGCTTCCGCAATCAATTTAACATTGCTTAAAACGGGATCAAAAGACAATATTTTCAAAAGAGGCGGATTATTCATCGGAGAACCATCAATATTCCTTCCCAAAATACTTGCCAGATCAAATCGAAATCCATCGACTCTGTAATTTACCGTCCAGTATCTGAGACATTCCAAAATCATCTGTCTCACAATCGGATGATTGCAGTTCAATGTATTTCCGCAACCACTAAAATTATAGTAATTTCCATCTGGAGTCAACATATAGTACACATTATTATCGATTCCTTTAAAAGAAAATGTTGGTCCTTTTTCATTTCCTTCTGCTGTATGGTTGAATACCACATCCAGTATTACTTCAATCCCGTTGTTATGTAATTCTTTGATCAGCTCTTTCAATTCTGTTCCTTCTTGATTGTATTCTTCTGTAGAAGCATAACTCGTGTTCGGCGCAAAAAAGCTTACCGTATTATATCCCCAATATTCCAGCAATTTTTTCCCGTCTACTTCTCGGCAATTCATCAGCTCATCAAATTCAAAAATAGGCATCAATTCTACCGCATTGATCCCCAACTCTTTCAAATATGGAATTTTCTCCATGAGCCCTGCAAAAGTTCCTTTATGCTTTACGCCGGAAGAAGTGTGCTGTGTAAATCCTCTGACATGAAGTTCATAGATAACAAGATCACTCATTTCCCTCTTTGATTGTTCCATATCTTCCCAGTCAAAAGTATCATGTACTACTCTTGCATGGTAAGCATTGATCGCACTTTCCCCCCATACTTTTTGCCCGCTGACCGCTCTTGCATAAGGATCTAGAAGGACTTTATTTTTATCAAACAGAAGTCCTTTTTCCGGATCATATGGTCCATCAATCCGATAAGCATATTCAAATTCCTCAATATTCAATCCAAATACGATCATGGAGTACACATCACCAATCTTATACGCCTCCGGAAATGGTAAAACCGCATACGGTTCTTCTTCATTTCTATGGAACAACAGCAACTCACAGCTTGTCCCACAATGTGTATGAATCGTAAAGTTCACACCATCTGCCAACGCTGTCGCCCCATTTATATCAAACATGCCCGGTCTTACACGATATCCATTGATCTCTCCCATTGGTGTAACTGCAATCGGATAGTCCAACATATATTTCTTACTGTATAATTTCAAAATATCACTCCTTCCGGTATTTCCCAAATGCTTTTTCATTATCCAAATGTACTTCTCTGAAAAAACGAATCAACCACAATATGCCAAACAGGAACACAATCTTTTGCTCCCACAGGCTGCAAATTCCGCCACATAGAGCAATCAAAGTAAGCTGTTGAAAAAGGATATACATATCCTTGCTCATCTTCTTTTTGTCATACTTCGCCTGCTCTTCTTTTGGCATAGTACTGAATCCACTAATAAAGCGAGCGCTTTTCTCTTGGCCGATTAAGAAAAACAACGCAACAATCAATGTGAAAACTCCCAATATCAAGCAAACCGCCGTTCCTATATGTCCCTTCATAAATTCAGCCATCCTTTCACCCTCCTTTATGATTCATATAAAAACTTTACATATTCATAGATTGCGTGAAAGTCGATTTCACATGCGCCTTCAAAAATCCCTACCGGAACTTTCGAATCAAATCCATAAAGCTTCATATACTCTTCATGCGCAAAATCATACACGATCACTTTTTTCTTGTCAGCATCAATCATCCAATACTCTTTCACTCCTGCGTCTGCATATTTGTGCAGTTTCGTAACCATATCCTTTTTTCGCGTAGACTGAGATAATATCTCGATCACCAAATCCGGCGCTCCACACACACATCGATTGACTATTTTACTTTTATCACAAAGGACCATCACATCCGGCTGCACCATTGTCTTATCATCTTGATCGAGCTGTACATCAATCGGTGCATACAAAGGAACGCATTCTCCTTTGTTCTTCTGCACATACTCCATCAATCTCACATATAACTGTCCGCTCAATAATTGATGTACCGATGTCGGCGCACTCATATCATAAAGTACACCATCGATCAACTCAGCCCTCTGTTCTTCTGGAAGCGCATAGTAATCATCAAGGCGGAATTCTCCCTGCTGTTTTCTGTCATAAGTGACCGCTTCTCGTATTTCATTTACAGTTGTCACGTCGAAAGCTTTTTCTAACGCACGAAGCGTCTCATATCTTGGCGATTCTGTAATCCCTGCGAATATCTTCTGCACTGTTCCAAGAGGAACTTTGGACATTTCTGCAATCTGCTCATTTGTAAACCCATGTTCCTTCTTTTTCTTCTTCAATTCTTCCAACGTCATGCCATTCACATCCTTTTAATGCTTCTTTTCTCATATTATACCTTGAGAAATTCCATTTTGCAACCGTTGTTTCCATTTTATTTCCATATTTTTTCCATTATTCAGACTTTCTTCTTTTTTCCTCCACTCTTTCCATAAAATGTCTTTTTCTCTTCGGTGAAATCAAAATCATGTCATGCCTTCCCTGAATCACATAGTCAATTTGAATTCGGTCAAGAGATGGAGCTGCGGAAGAAATCGGATTATGGGTTTCTTTCATATTCACAATACCTTGATACGGAATACGCACTTTCCCATACACCGGCATCACCACAAGAATATGTTCCGGATATAAAATATATTTGATAAAAATGCCTGCGCTCTCTTTGGCATCTTCAATTCTCTTTGCATTTAAGAATCTCGCTTTTGCTGATAACCACGCTCTGTGAAGTGCTTCAGCAAACTGCATATTTTCTTTTCTGAAAATCTCCCACGCTCTTTTCATAATGTGGCTTAAATCATATTGCATTTGTGTATCTCCTTTCTTTTGAGGTTCGCCCCTAAGCCACGGAAGGTTTTAAACCGATCTCGGCAACTTCATGTTCCTTTGCTTTCCCTTTCCCGTTGTTACGTTGGTGTCTCCGGTACGTTTTCGCCACTTCGTTTTCACCCTTCGCTTATGTTTTCCTCTCTCTTAACTTACTTATATTATACTATGGGCACATAGAATTGTCTATTGACATAATCACCAATTTATATGTACACATAGATTCATATTTTTGTTCATATTTTCTATGGACACATATATTTACAATATGCTACAATACCATTGTAAGGTGGAAAAGATTCTCTTAAGTTTTTATTTGCCGTAACAACAAAATCAAAAGAGGTGAATTTTATGTCTGAAAAAAAGAAAACTCGATATACCGAATCGCAAGCGAAAGCAGCTAAAAAATATCTTTCAGAATCCGTAGAAGATATTCGCATTCGTGTTCCAAAAGGAGAAAAAGCAATCATCAAGGCTCATGCAGACAATCAAGGAGAAAGCATGAACGCCTTTGTTGTTCGCGCCATTAAAGAGACTATGGAGCGTGATTCCTAACGCATGATACTCTTTTTAGGGTGCCGAAATTGCTTGATACCTTTTCAAAACCTGATTTGGGAATGTTTTACACGTAAAGGTGGGGCGTCGGTGTGGTGGGATTGTCTGAAAGTTCACACGAAACACCGGGGGAGTCTATTGCTTTAGGCTTCCTTTTTTTGTTCCTTTTCCCATTACCATGTAGAAGTATTTCCACTCTTTTAGATCATTGCAAATATAACTATGTTCTTTTATAGTGACAGAATATCACCCGTACCCTCGCGCGCGTGTAAATATCTCCGTAGTCATCCCCACATGCCCGTTCTCCACCGTAAAATATTTCTTAGAGAATTGAATGGGGTGTGTCTACCTTTTCTTTTACGCATCCACATACCCATTCTATTTTTCTTTTTAAGACTCTTACACATTTATGTAATACTTTCAATAACCTAACATATTCAAATTGATTCTATATCATAAAATCACAAGCATACAAGCAATGCAAAACAACATAGCTATTATTGTCCTGCTGCCACTCTGCTTACTTCGTGCAGAGATACTATTTTGTCGATATTATTCCCTCTTATTTTTTATTGTTTTGACAAGGATTTACAAGGATGTGCGTTGTGATCTGCTCCAACATTTTCCAACACGGTGTTGCATATTCTAATTAAATAAATACGTTCCGCATCCCATAGCTTTCAATTCTGCATCAGCTTCCTTCAAGATAGCATTTAACTCATCATCTATACTCCTGCTGCGCTCATAATTTCTTATAGCAGCTAATTCCGTTGCACTCATCCATGTTCTGTTAAAACTCTGTATTCCAACACGAATCACCGGAGCCGCTGCCAAATATTCCTCATAATATCTACGGAACTTTCCACAACGATTCGGAAGTCTCAAAAGTCGCATTGCTCACCTTTCTACTTTTCTAACCTTTTCCACACTAACTTGCAAATCTTCTCCGACTTCTTTCATCGTAAAGCGTTCTTTGTATCTCTTCCGGATTACTACCGGACAATCTCCCGGTAACTGATCTACCGCAATCCACAATTCACGCCCCATAGCTTCACGGTCTAAGCGCTCTATACAATCCTCTTCTATGTTTGTTGGTGATGCAATCATATCTCCCAAGGTCAGTTCTTCCT
>URRQ01000046.1 GCA_900550235.1 uncultured Lachnospiraceae bacterium | reverse complement strand
GCCCTTATTTTATAAGGAATCTGCTAACTTAGTCTTATTTTAACATGACCACCGCTTCCACTTGCCCCTACGATCGCGACAAACTCTCCCCGCTGTACAGAAAAACTAGCATCGTTCAGAGCCACAACCTCCGTATCTTTTGTTCCATATTTTTTACATAAATGTTCTACTCTTAAAATTTCCATAATGCTCCTCCTTCTTTTCTTCTTTCATTTTAGGCCGTGAAAGTGACTCTAAAGTGACTTTAAGGAAGATTTTTTATAGAATTTCAGGATAAATGTTGTGCCCACTCCTTTTTTACTCTGTACCTTGATCTCTCCGTCCTGATGTAAAATAATGCTTTTGGCAAAAGCAAGTCCTAAGCCAAGACTGTCTTCTTTGCTGTTTTTCGTGCGGTAAAATCGTTCAAAAATATGTGGCAGTTCCTCTCTGTCGATGCCTTCTCCATCATCCGCAATCGTAAGCTTTGTATAAAGTACATTGCTTTCCCAGCAAAGCTTCACTTGCTTCGCGCCATGCTCAATTGCGTTTTTCACGATATTATTGACCGCTTCCCTTGTCCATTTCCTATCGCAAAGTAACGTAATCCCCTCTGCTTGCTCTGTCAAAATCTCACTTTCGTTTACTTCACAGAACACTTTAAAGTGCTCCTGAACCTCTTTTGAAAATTCTGTTGCCTTTTCCTCTCTCTTCTCAAGCTCTAAACTTCCCGAATCCAGCTTCGCCATATTCAATACTGTTTTCACAAGCCATTCAATCTTCATCAGGTCTTTTTGCATATTGTCCAAAAACTCTGCCTTCTTCTCCGCCGGAAGATCCATATATAAAATATCATGAATCATATTCAAAGACGTGATTGGCGTTTTCAGTTGATGGGAAATGTCAGCGATCATCTGTTCCATTTCTTTTTTATTCTGCTCCAAACTCTGATTTTGTTCCCGAAGCATCATCGTAATATCATGCACCTTATTTTTCAAAATACTAAACTGCCCTTCCTCGTTGTCCCGCAGATCCAACGTCTCATTGCCGTCTAATATTTCTTCACAGTACCGCTCCATCTCCCGTATCCTCTGATCTTGTCCTTTTGTATACTTTATACAAAGAATCACCATCCCAAAGTATACTACACTGATTCCCCCGCCAAATGCCAGCATCTTCGGCCAATAAAACAGATGCTTTGCTTCCATTCCGTATTTTCCCAATTCCTCCTCACTGGAAATTATCTCTCCAACCTTTTCATATACATATTCCGTTTCCCGTTCTTCCGTATAAAATCCAAGAAGGAGTGCGAATAAAATCCCGACTGCCACAATGCACGCCGTCCATCCATACAATGTTTTTTTCTTCATCTTATACTCCAATCTGATATCCCATACCTCGTACTGTCTTAATGATCTCCGGTTTGTTCGGGTTCTCTTCAATCTTTTCACGTAACCTCTTAATATACACCGTCAATGTGTTATCGTTGACATAATTCTCCGACTCATCCCATATATTCGCCAAAATCTGTGTTCTTGTAAGAATTCTTCCCTTGTTCTCAAAAAATAAAAGCAATACTTTATATTCCAACGCGGTAAGCTCCAGCCGTTCATTATTTTTATAGACCACTCCCTGCTCCCGATCAAGACGCACATTCCCGATCCGAAGCTCCTTCTTCTCTTCAGACTCAATTCCTGCTCTACGAATGACATTACGGATTCGCGAAAGAAGCTCTCTTGGGCGAAATGGTTTCGTAATGTATTCATCTGCACCGAGGTCCAATCCCTTGACAATATCTTTTTCTTCATCTAACGCAGTCAAGAAAATAACCGGCACTTCTTTTTTGCTTTGCATCCACGAAAACAATGTGAAGCCATCTCCATCCGGCAAAGTCACATCCAATAATACCAAGTGAAATTTACCGGCTTCATATCTTCTTCGTCCCTCTTCTTCCGTTGATGCAATTTCTACCTTGTATCCTTCCGCCTCCAACAGATACTTGAGCCCTTCCGCAATATGCTTATCATCTTCTATCATCAAAATATGAATCATAATTCTACTCCCCTTCTTACAATTTACACTTATCATATCTACATTTTTGTATAAAATCAACTTACATTTCTCATATTTTTTAGATAATTTGTTGCTCTTCACCATTATTTGTTGTATAATAATTTACATATTAGACAACACGAAAATATACATAAAGGAGATAATTGCCATGGTAAATTTATTAACAGGCCCTAAAGGTAGCGGCAAAACACAACAAATGATCGATTTAGCTAATCAAAAAGCAAAAGCTTCAGATGGAAACACAGTATTTATCAAAAACAGCCACAATGATACATACAGCGTTGATTTCTCCATCAGAGCGATTTGCATGGACGACTATCCATCTGTTAAGAACATGGATGAATACACATCATTTATTTTAGGAATGATTAGCTGTAACCACGATATCGAAAATATTTTCATCGATGGAATTTTAAAACAATCTGAGATTTCTTTAGAGAATATGCCTTGCTTCGTAGAAGGCCTCAAAGCAATCAGCAAAAAAGAGAATGTAGATTTCTATGTAAGCATCAGCGCATGCAAAGATGACTTAAAAGACATCGATATGACAGATTGCCAGATCTTAAATTAGTTTTGTCAGTCTACTATTTAGAGTATCGAGAATTTATGTAAAAATATGTTCATAATGAAAAAAGTAACCGATCCTCAATCAAGGATTTCGGTTACTTTTTTTAACAATTTATACAACTCATTTACTTTTCAGCCAAATCTTCCGTCTTAAACACATAGTAGCCTTCATAATAATAGCTATGATCAATACCTTTCATATAAATTTCTCGATCGTTCACGTTATCTGTAAGCGCATTTTTCAAAATAAATTTAATTTCTATATCTTTGATTGGACTGCGTTCCATAGCAAGCAAATAATCCTCTTTATCAACCTTACTCCAATCAACTACATAGCCAATTTCTTTTTTCAGCATCAAATCAAGCCATATTCTCGTACTTCTTCCGTTTCCTTCTCTGAACGGATGAGCCACATTCATCTCCACATATTTTTCAACAATTTCATCAAACGTTGACTGTGGCATTTTATCAATACTCTGTAAAGCCGCATCCAAATACATCAGCGGAGCAAATCGAAAGCTTCCTTTCGAGATATTGACTTTGCGTAACTCACCTGCAAAATCATAAATCTCACCAAAAAGATATTTATGGATCCTTGCAAGACTTTCATAAGTTCCGGGATCTAATTTTTCAAAAAAACCATTTTCAAACATCTCAATGGCATTTTGTTTACTAATTCTCTCCTCTGCTCTTGCCAGTTCTGTCGAATCCGTAATACCTAACTTATTTTCAAGCATAGTTCTCTTCTCACTTACTATAAATCTTTACTATTTCAGAGAAAGTACCGTATTCACTTTCTCCCCTTCTTTATATTCCACAGTCACTTCCTGACCGACTTCATAACGGATAATATCGATAAAGTCCACAACAGACACATCAAAGATGCCATCATTTCCTTCAATCATCACATAGTAATGAGAATTGCCGTCTACTACACCTTGTGCGATCTTCGTAATCTTGCCTTTGACTTCCTGTACTTCTCTTGTGTCCTCTTCTTCCTTGATCACACCATCTGTGAGAAGTAATTTATTATACTGTTCTTCACACTGTGCAACCGTATCACCAATTGCAACCAGTTGATATTTCTGTATATTGACCATGGCATATTTCTTTACAAGACCCGCATCATCTTTTAATGCGATAAAATATGTCGGCTCTCCAGAGATATTCAAAAGAAGCGGGAATGTAGCATGGTACTTCAAGTTCTGTACCTGTCCTTCTGCGGAAGCCATCGCAGAAGTTTCTGTTGCCCCCTCTACCGAATAGTATTTTGTTTCCATTGTACGCTGATTCATCAGTGCAAATCCAACATTAGACTGATCTCCTGTTACAGATGTTACTCCGGTATATACCCATACATCATCATCGATTGCAAGGTAGTTATATCCTTCTGTTGTTTTCAGGCAATCTTTCTGTCCAAGTACACTATTGATAAATCCGTGTTTTAACGAACCATAATAATCATACAACTGCACAAGAAGATCTGCAGAATATGCCCGGTCAATCCATGACGGTACATCCTCGATTGCAAAATCCTGTGTCTCACCAGTAATCGCATTACAAAGAACAACTCTTCCAATGGTTTCTCCACCAAAGAGGCCGATGTTGAACTTTTTCACCGGACATACCCAATACGGAACACCCTCATCATCCGTCTCAAATCCAAGATCATTGAATATGTACGTTGGATATCTAAAACGAAGATGTCTGTAAATATTGCGGTTGAAATGTTCGCTTGTCGTATATTTCATTCCTTCATCCAACTTCACCAATTCCGTTGTCTGGCTTGCCATATCGATACGAACATATGCCGGAATTCCTTCAGAACGGTTCGTAAACCATTTGATCAAATTGGCATAGCGAAGCGGAGAAACACGAACCGGTTTATCCTGATAATTACTCTGTGTATAGAGTTCATCTACTTCAAACTGAGAAACCATGTCCACCATACTTCCCATTTTACGGTTTCCGAGTAATGTTGCAGACTCTTTATCCAAAAGTGGAATCTGATTATAAGAAAGCTCTTCGATATCTTTTGTAAATTCACTTTCCTCTACTTTTAAAAGATTCTGATACTTTTTCGCATTTACAATTGGAGAAGAAAGAATTGTTCCCACTCCATAAATGATTACAACTGCTGCAATTAATGTCAAAAGTGCTTTCATCCCTTTGGATGCTTTCATTTCAGCTCTGGAACGAATTCCTTTTTTCCACGCAAACACAACATTCAATACAATCACTAAAATAATCAGAAAAATCCAAAAATCTCTAGAGTGAATATTGATTGCCGGTAAGGTAACATAATAAAAAATACCTGCTGCAAGAATAAATGTAACGATTGCTGTTAATTTCCATTTAAAATTTTTCATTCATTTCCTCCATGTTATTTATAATCCATATATTGCTCATTGTATCACGGTATGATAAAAAGTCAACAAAAAAACTTTACTTTCTTATTGGATAAATGTACAAACAAAAACGGACCATCAAATGTCCGTTTTTTGTTCTCTATTTTCATTTCTTCTATTCTTCTGCTGCTCTTGCTGCAATTTCTTTTTCCTGTACATCAGATGGAGCCTGCTCATAACGAACAAATTCATAAGAATATGTTCCACGTCCACCTGTCATGGAACGAAGTGTTGTACAGTAACCAAATACACCTGTCATCGGGATATCTGCCTCAATCTCTTGTTTGCCGCCTGACATTGGGTTCATGCCAAGCACACGTCCACGTCTCTTATTCAGATCTCCCATAACATCTCCTGTATATTCATCTGGAACAACAACTTTGATATTCGCAATCGGTTCAAGAAGTACCGGTGTTGCTTCCATGAAGCCTTTCTTAAATGCCTGAATTGTCGCTGTCTTAAATGCCATCTCAGAAGAATCTACCGGATGATAAGAGCCATCATATAATGTAGCCTTTACACCCACTACCGGATATCCTGCCAAAGGACCTTTGACAACCGATTCCTGAAGACCTTTTTCAACTGCCGGGAAGTAGTTCTTAGGAACAGCTCCACCAACAACACATTCTTCGAATACATAAGGTTTTTCAAGATCACCGGATGGTTCGAATTTCATCTTAACGTGTCCGTACTGACCGTGCCCACCGGATTGTTTCTTATATTTTGTATCCACATCTGAATTCTTGCGGATTGTTTCACGGAATGCAACCTTTGGAGTCTCAAGTGTTACATCTACTTTATATCGTGCAGCAAGCTTGCTCACTACAACTTCCAAATGCTGATCGCCCATACCATAGAGTAAGGATTGACGATTCTCACTGTCATTGACTGCCTTTAATGTCACATCTTCTGCCATCATTTTTGCAAGTGCCTGAGAAACTTTATCCTCATCGCCTTTTGTCTTCACTACATATTTCATATATGTATAAGGTACGGAGTAGTCTGTCTTACCATACATAACAGGTGCATTCTTTGTAGAAAGTGTATCTCCTGTCTTTGTTGTGTTAAGTTTTGCCATTGCTCCGATATCACCTGCATGAAGTTCTTCTACTTCTACCGGTTTGTTACCGTTCATAACATAAAGTTTTCCTGGTTTTTCTTCTGATTCTGTTACTGCGTTATATAAAACATCGTCACCTTTTAATACACCGGAACATACTTTTACGAAAGAGTATTTTCCGATAAATGGGTCTACCATTGTCTTAAATACATATGCTGATTTTGCCTTTGCAAAATTGTAATTTGCTTCAAAGATCTCATTTGTCTTTCTGTTAAATCCTGCACATTCTCTCTTGTCCGGGCTTGGGAAGAAACGAACGATATCGGATAATAAGTTTGCAACACCTTGTGCCTGAATGTTAGAGCCCATTGCAACCGGAACGATGCTTCCATCCATAACTTCTACACGCATTGCTGAACGAATCTCTTCTACTGAGAACTCTTCTCCTGCAAAATATCTCTCCATGAAATCTTCACTTGTCTCAGCAACCGCTTCCATAAGATGCTCTCTTAAAATCTGTAAGTTCGGGAGACAGTAATCCGGAATCTCACATTCTTCACGCTGTCCGACACCTGTATATCTTCTTCCTGCATTTTTAATGACATTGACATAACCAACTAACTTCTCATTCTCACGAATTGGCTGAAAATGTGGTGCAATTACTTTTCCGTATCTGTCTGTTAATTGCTGTACTACACCACGGAAGCTTGCATCATCTACATCCATCTCTGTAACGTAGATCATACGTGGAAGGTTGTATTTATCACATAATTCCCATGCTTTTTCCGTTCCTACTTCCACACCTGCTTTACCTGAAACAACAATAACCGCTGCGTCTGCTGCGCTAACTGCTTCTTCCACTTCACCAACAAAATCAAAATAGCCCGGTGTATCAAGCACATTGATCTTTGCCTTCTCCCACTCGATTGGTGTAAGAGTTGTGCTAATGGAAAATTCACGTTTCTGTTCTTCTTTATCAAAATCACTGATTGTGTTATGATCGCTGATCTTTCCCATACGGCTGATAGCACCCGATACATATGCCATCGCCTCTACAAGACTTGTCTTTCCGCTTCCTCCGTGTCCTAAAAGAACCACATTTCTAATTTCGTCTGTTCTGTAAACTTTCATGAATTGCTGCCTCCTTATGCTTCAAGTTCTAATGTATATATTCTACTAAAATTTTCGTAATATTACAACTCTTTTATCTAATTTGTATAAAACTTTTGTTACAGTTCACACTGCGTCTGGAAAATATAAACCGAATTGTCATGCTTGCATGTAAAAGTCAGTTTATATTTTCCAGACTCTAGTGTAACTAATAACCGCCCTACTACTCATAAGCAGTCTTAGCACGGAGTGCGGAACTGGAGTGCAAAAGCACGACGAGTGCGCATGTGTGGGCGGTTAAGTGTGAACTGTAACTATTATTCTATAACTTTCCCACTTTAAAGCAACGTAGCATTGACATCATGATACAAATGATTTAGAATAGAAAAGATAAATATTTGACAATACATTTTGTAGAAAGGATTCTTGACTATGAATCATCCTTTAAAAATTGGCTTTATCGGTCTTGGTCTGATCGGCGGTTCTATTGCCAAAGCAATCCGTCAATACTATCCGAATGCCAAGATCGTTGCTTTCGATAAAAACAAAGAGACCCTTGCCCTGGCTGCAAGTGAATTCCTAACCGATACGATCACCACATCGATCAATGAAGACTTTTTGAACTGTGATTATATTTTTCTCTGCGCACCGGTAGCTTTTAATACTGCGTATTTAAAACAGCTGGAACCGTATCTACATCCGGATCTTATTCTTACGGATGTAGGCAGTGTCAAAACTTCCATTCACGAAGAAGTTCAGGCGCTTCATTTAGAGCCTTATTTTATTGGAGGGCATCCAATGGCAGGTTCTGAAAAAAGTGGTTTTGTCAATGCGAAAGCAATCTTGATCGAGAATGCTTACTATGTTCTTACCCCTTCCCGAGAAGTCTCTCAAGAAAAAGTGGAAAAATATAGCGCATTTATTGAATCTTTAAAAGCGCTTCCTATCGTCTTGGATTACAAAGATCATGATCGAATTACAGGCACGATCAGTCATTTACCGCATATCATTGCGGCAACGTTAGTAAACTTTGTAAAAGATACCGACTCAAAAAATGAGATCATGAAACAGCTTGCTGCTGGAGGTTTTAAGGATATTACGAGAATTGCTTCTTCCTCTCCAACAATGTGGCAGCATATTTGTCTAAAAAACAAAACGTATCTTTCAGAAATCCTTGGCCAGTACATTCATTCCTTGGAACAGGCAAAACGTTATATTGATATGGAATCTGAAGAGTCCATCTATCATTTGTTTGAAACTTCTAAAAATTACCGAAATTCCATTCCGGATGCTTCACGCGGTCCGATCAAAAAAACCTTTGCCGTATACTGTGATATCGTTGATGAGACCGGAGGAATCGCAACCATCGCTACAATTCTCGCATCCAATAATATCAGTTTGAAAAACATTGGAATTGTACACAACCGAGAATTTGAAGAAGGTGTTCTTTGTATCGAATTCTATGATGAAACCTCTTCCTTGACAGCAGCAAATCTTTTGAAAAAATACAGATATATCGTTTATGAACGCTAACCATTTTTATAGAAAGGAGTCAGACTTATGAAACTAAAAAAAGCAAACGGACTGAAAGGGACTGTCACAGTACCCGGAGACAAATCCATTTCCCATAGAGCAGTCATGTTCGGTTCCATTTCTAACGGACTTACCGAAATCACCAATTTCCTGCAAGGCGCAGATTGCCTTGCGACCATCGATTGTTTCCGCAATATGGGAATTGAAATTGACAATACTTCCGATAGGATTCTTGTTCATGGAAAAGGACTTCACGGTCTCTCCAAACCTTCCGGTACTCTAGACGTACGTAACAGTGGTACAACAACCCGATTAATATGTGGAATCTTATCAGGCCAGCCTTTTGAATCCACCTTATCCGGAGACGCCTCTTTGAATGCGAGACCGATGGGACGTATCATAACACCGCTTTCCAGTATGGGAGCAAACATTCAAAGCGTCTACAAAAATAACCGGGCTCCGCTTTATATCCGTCCGGCGACTCTTCATGGAATTCATCACCATTCCAGCGTATCATCAGCCCAGGTAAAATCAGCAATTCTTCTTGCAGGACTGTACGCTGAAGGCCCTACAAAAGTGACGGAACCCGTGCTGTCCCGTAATCATACAGAATTGATGCTCCAAGGATTCGGCGCCGATATTCACTCCGTTATTGAAGAAGACGGTATGAGTGCTACAGCTACTATTTTGCCGTCCCCAGCTTTGGAAGGACAAAAAATCATTGTGCCAGGAGATATTTCTTCTGCAGCATATTTTATTGCAGCCGGACTTCTTGTTCCAAATTCTGAGATTCTCATCCAAAATGTAGGAATCAACCCTACCCGAGCCGGTATTCTCAAAGTTTGTCAAGACATGGAAGGAGACATAACATTTTTAAACAAAAAAATCGTCGGTGGTGAACCAACGGCTGATCTTCTCGTCCGCACTAGTACGCTTCACGGAACAACCATCGAAGGTTCTTTGATTCCAACTCTCATCGATGAAATTCCAATGATCGCCGTACTTGCCGCTTATGCTGAAGGGACAACTATAATTAAAAATGCAGAAGAATTGAAAGTAAAAGAGACCGATCGAATCGAAACCGTTACCGTGAATCTGAAAGCTATGGGAGCAGATATCACTCCTACAGATGACGGAATGATCATCCAAGGAACTGGAGCTCTTCATGGTGCAAAAATCCATAGTTTCTTAGATCATCGAATTGCGATGGCATTTTCCATCGCCGGACTTGCCGCAGACGGCGAAACCGAGATTTTAGAAAATCACTGTGTTGATATTTCCTATCCAACTTTCTACGGAACATTACAAACTTTATGTTAAAAACAAAGAACAGCGGGATTTTCTTTTTCCCACTGTTCTTTCTTATTTGTACATTTACAAATCCTATTTCTTCCCAACTTTTTTATTTTCCTTGTTTCTTCAACAATCGCTCTAATAAGCTTTCATAAATCGGTTCTGATCGTAAGAGACTTGCCGTCACATACGCTACGAGAGAAACAACTGTTAAAGATAACATCTGGCTTAATGAACCCGTCATTTCAAAAATCAAAATAATTCCCGTAAGCGGCGCTCTCACAATCGCTGTAAAATATCCTGCCATCGCAAGTAACACAAAGTTATTGATGTACTCTGGATTCAATCCAAAATAATCGACACCAATCATTCCGAATATTCCTCCGATAAACGCCCCCAAAACAAGAAGCGGAAAGAATATTCCTCCCGGAGCCCCTGAGCCAAAGCTTATCGAAGAAAACAAAAATTTACATAGAAAAAGTGTAATGGCGCTTCCCAGCACTAATTCACGAGTTGTCATCATATCGATCAAATTATGTCCACTTCCTAGAATCTCCGGCATGACAAAAAGCAACACTCCGGAAAGTAGAAATGGCACCATTACTTTTTTGATTTCATGATTCAAAAAAGGGATTTTCTGATAGATCTCTTGTGCTTTCAATGTCACCCAATTATAAACTGCTCCTCCAATTCCTAAGATTACCCCGAGTATTAAAATCATCCAATAATAATTCTGCGGAAGTGCATGACGGATTTCAAACTGAAAAACCGGCTCTATTCCGATAAAGCTGGATGCCAAGTAATCTGCAGTTATCGACGCAGTCATTACCGACACTAATACCGATACAGAAAAATTCTTATGTACTTCCTCCAAAGAAAACATTACTCCTGCTAGCGGAGCATGAAAGGCAGTGGCTAATCCTGCGCTTGCGCCACATGTTAACAGAAACTTCTCCTCTGATTTTTCCCGCTTTAAGATCTTAGAGATTCCCTTTCCTATCATTGCTCCAAGCTGAATCGACGGCCCCTCTCTTCCAAGAGATAATCCGGCAAACACAGACAAAAATCCACCTAAAAATTTGGCCGGCAATACTCTCCACCATCTTTGGTTCAATTTTTCATCCATCTCTCCTTCCAGTTGCGGAATCCCACTTCCTGAAATCATCGGTTCCCATTTTACAAGAAGACCTACCACAATTGCCATTAAAATCAAAAGCAAAAACCATCCTGCAGCTCGAATCGGCGAATGGCCTACATATTCTCGCACTTGATTCAACCATTGTCCTGCATACTGAAGTGCAATTCGATACAAAAGTACAACGAGCCCTCCAACTGCACCTACTAACAGACCTTCTCCGATCAAAATAATATCAAATCTCTCTTCATATTTTGTCGTACGTACTGTATCCTTTTTCACATTTCCCCCTACTTTCTCCTATCAATTCTTTATTAAGTATAGCATATTTTTTTTCTCTTTCCCATATAATTATAGCAAAGAAATGAAGGAGTCGTATATTGAGCTTAAAAAGATGGAAAAGGCGGATTGCAATCTTAGTAATCTTCATTCTTGCTTTTTTTACAGGAGGACTACTCGCTAAATTAGAACGAATCCAGAAACAAGCAGAGACCGTTCCCACTTCTGCCACCACCAACTGGGGGCTTAGTTTTCAAGAAGAAGGGAAACCTCCTGTTACCGATGTATCTGCTGAAAAACTTGCCAAGTATGATACATATTTTGCAAAGCAGACAAACGATAAAGTCCTCTATCTTACCTTTGATGCAGGATATGAAAATGGCAATACGCCTGCTATTTTGGACGCTTTGAAAAAACACAAAGCTCCAGCCACATTTTTTGTCGTTGGAAATTATTTGAATACAAGTCCCGAATTAGTAAAAAGAATGACAGATGAGGGACATATTGTAGGCAATCATACCTATCATCATCCCGACATGTCCACGATTTCTACAAAGGATGCCTTTGAAAAAGAACTGATAGACGTAGAAAAACAATATCAAAAAATCACCGGAAAAGAAATGACGAAATTTTATCGTCCTCCGCAAGGAAAGTTTAATGAAACAAACCTACAGATGGCAAAAGATCTTGGATATCATACATTTTTTTGGAGTCTTGCTTATGTAGATTGGGATCAAACCAATCAGCCTTCCAAAGAAGAAGCATTCGAGAAACTTTTAAGCCGCGTCCATCCCGGAGCTATCGTGTTACTACACAGCACGTCCGAGACAAACGCAAAAATCTTAGATGAACTTCTGACCAAATGGGAAAATATGGGTTATCATTTTGCACCTTTGACACAATTCTTACAAGGTGAGTAACCTTCTTCTTGAAGCTTTTGCTCCGTTGTCTTCCGGTCCTCCCGATTCTTACTTTTCATAGACTGTACAGAATCACAGGCCGGAAGATGATACTTCTTTGTATTCTTATTCAGTACAAAGTCCTGTTCTTTTTTCCCTTGAACTTCCTTGTTTCCTGTAGGTTCACCTGCTACCCAGCCTTCTGAGGAAGACATATTCCAACGAATCTTCTTTCCATCCGATGTGGCAACGATCGTCCCTTGCTCATCTGTTCGAAATACCTCCACATGCTCCGAACGAAGTTCGTTTAAAACTTCCGCATGCGGATGTCCATAAGAATTTCCTTCTCCACAGCTTATCACTGCATATTTCGGAGAAACTTCCTGCAAAAATTCTTCACTTGTAGCCGTACGGCTTCCATGATGACTCACTTTATAGACATCTGCATTTAGAGAAATATCATTCTCCAACATTTCTTCTTCTGACTCTTCTTCTGCATCCCCTATAAAAAGAAATCTATTTTCACCATGTTCCAGTAAAATCCCTATAGAATAATCGTTTGCGCTGCTGTAGTCTGTTCCATTCGGTGCAACAACGGTAAACTTAGCTTCTCCGAGCGAGTATGTCTCTCCCACTTCCGGCGAAATAATCTCCTCTTTCTTCTCTTGCGCAGAGTCTACAACCTCTTGATATGTTTTTGTGTCTTTTTCTACCTCCGGCATAAAAATCTGGTCACTGTCAAACGCTCGAATTGCAACATCCATCCCTCCAATGTGATCTGAATCTGGATGTGTGCCGATCATATAGTCCAATTTCTCTACCCCTTGACTTTCCAAATATTCTTTTACTTCTTCTCCTTTTTCATTCTCGCCCGCGTCAATCAGCATCACATGTTCTCCTGATCTGATCAACGTACTGTCTCCCTGCCCAACATCAAGAAAATGTACTTCCAGAGAACTCTCTACCTCTTGTTTCTTTTCGTGATGATCCGTAGTATCTGCTTCCCGGCTTCCTGCACAGCCTTGAATTCCAAGAAATGCACAGAGTAAACAGATCAAAAACTTTTCTCCATTTTTTCTTTTTTTCATACTCCTATTACCTCCCCGATTTTTTCACGAACTTGTTTTATCATATCATAATTCATAGATTTTTTCTATAAACATGGTGCATTTATCAGTTTTATTATTTCTCCTTATAATGCGCATTTAAAAATAATCATGAGACATTCCTTTGCTTTCCCTATCGAATCATGATAAACTTATTCTGTTAAAGACTTGATAATACTATGGTTATTGTGAAAAAGGAGGACTATACATGGGCGGATTTTTTGGAGTTGCTTCAAAATCAAAATGTACGCTTGATTTATTTTACGGCATTGATTTTCACTCACATTTAGGAACAAGACGAGGCGGTATGGCAGTCTATGGAAAGGACGGATTCTCAAGAGCAATCCACAATATCGAAAACTCACCTTTCCGTACTAAATTTGAGCGTGATGCTGCTGAAATGGAAGGGAATCTCGGAATCGGATGTATCTCGGACTTCGAACCACAACCTCTTCTGATACAATCACACATTGGAAGTTTTGCGATTTCAACAGTTGGTAAGATTAACAATATGGACGAGCTTTTGGAAAAAGTATATACTCACGGTCGCACACACTTCCAGGAAATGAGTGGCGGAATGATCAACGCTACGGAATTGATTGCTTCTTTGATCTGTCAAAAAGATTCTTTGGTAGAGGGAATTCGCTTTGTCCAAGAAATCGTAGACGGCTCAATGGCAATATTGATCATGACAAAAGATGGACTTTATGCAGCAAGAGACCGTAGAGGTCGTACTCCTCTTTTTATCGGAAGAAAAGAAGACGCTTTTTGTGCCGCATCGGAAGACTTTGCTTATATCAATCTTGGATATAGCGCATACAAAGAATTAGGGCCTGCTGAAATTGTTTACATCACACCGGAATATGTAGAAACAGTTTCCGAGCCTAAAGAAGATATGAAAATCTGTTCTTTCCTTTGGGTATATTATGGATATCCAACATCTTCCTATGAAGGAGTCAACGTAGAAGAAATGCGTTACAAATGCGGAAGTATGCTTGCAAAGCACGATAATTTGGATCATATCAAACCAGATATCGTTGCAGGGGTTCCTGATTCCGGAATTGCACATGCAATCGGATATGCCAACGAATCCGGCATCCCATTTGCACGTCCATTTATCAAATACACTCCAACATGGGCACGTTCCTTCATGCCTCAGAACCAGGAACAGAGAAATCTTGTTGCACGTATGAAATTGATTCCTGTACAGTCTCAGATCAAAGATAAGAGTCTTCTTTTGATTGACGACTCTATCGTACGTGGAACACAACTTCGAGAGACAACAGAATTCCTATACAACAGTGGCGCAAAAGAAGTTCACGTAAGACCTGCATGTCCACCTATTTTATATGGATGTAAGTTCTTAAACTTCTCGCGTTCTCGTAATGAAATGGATCTTTTTACAAGACGTGTCATTAAACAATTAGAAGGTGGAAAAGCAAATGATCCAGAAATCTTAAAAGAGTACGCCGATCCTAATTCTGAGAAATATAATAATATGATTGAGGAAATCCGTAAACAGCAAAATTTCACATCTCTTCGTTTCCATCGTTTAGATGATCTCATCGCATCAATTGGACTTGAGCCATGTAAGTTATGTACTTATTGCTTTAACGGCGAAGAATAATAGCAAATTCAAAAGAGATATTCTGAATCGTCATTTTCAGAATATCTCTTCTTTTTATTATTTGCCTTATCACGTTATATTTAATCATATAAAAAAACATCCGGTTAAAACCAGATGCTTCTTATTTATCTATACCTTCAAAACCACATACAAGAAATCTTTCATCCTTTACCCTTAAACCGTCTTGGTTATGCCCTCGACCGATTAGTAACAG
>URRQ01000045.1 GCA_900550235.1 uncultured Lachnospiraceae bacterium | reverse complement strand
AGACTTTCATTACTATTTGTGCCGCCGACTTGGCGGCGGAATGGAGATTATTATGAAAAAGAAACTTGTTAGTTTACTTCTCGTTGCTACTATGGCTGTTACAGCTTTAGCAGGCTGTGGATCTAAACCAGCTGACAACGATGAAGCCAAAAAAGAAGACAAAAAAGAAGCTCAGTCCATTACATTTATGGCTCCTGATTGGGCAATTCCTGCTGACGAACAGCTCGATGAATTCACAAAAGAAACAGGCATCGAGGTTGTAGTGAACGAAGTTGGCTGGGATGATATCCGTGAAAAAATGGTAACTGCAGCTGCCGGCGGACAGGCTGTAGCTGACGTTGTAGAAGTTGACTGGTCATGGGTTGGTGAATTTTACGCTGCTGATTGGTTAGAGCCATTGGAAGTGTCTGACAAAGTAAAAGCAGATATGCCTACTTTAGAAACATTCACAAAGGACGGAAAAGTTCTTGCTATCCCATACGCAAACGACTACCGTTTATCTTACTACAACACAGAACAGTTCAAAAAAGCCGGTATTACAGAAGAACCACAGACATGGAACGATGTGTTAGAAGCTTGTAGAAAATTAAAATCAACAGGAACAGTAGAGCATCCATTTGCAATCGCATTAAATGCAGAAGAAAAAACTACTACATGTTTGATGTGGCTTGCATACACAATGAACGGCGTAATCTACAATGAAGACGGAACATTGAACAAAGAGTCTGTAACAGAAGCTTTAAAATATATGGAAACTCTGATCAAAGAAGAGTTAGTTGATCCTGCAGACAAAACTTCTTCCGGTATGGATGCTTACAAACGTCTCACAGGCGGAAGCGCAAGCTTTTTAACAGGACCTACTTCTTTCGTATCCAGAGCAACAAACCCAGAAGAATGCAGCGTTGTTGGACAGATCGCACCAATCCTTACACCAGGTAAAGATGGTAAATCTGATGTAACAATGGCTCTTCCAGAAGCTCTTGGCGTTACAAAATTCTCTAAGAACAAAGAAGCTGCTAAGAAATTCGTAGAATGGTACACATCTGCTGATATGCAGAAAAAATTAAACGAAACAAACAGCGCTATCCCTACTTTGAACTCTGTATTAGAAGAACTCATCAACGATGGTAAAATTCAGAATGCAGGAGCAATGTTAGAAGAAGCTAAATTAATCGTTTCTCCATTCCCAGGCGGCGTTCCATCTTACTACGCTGAAATGAGCAACGCAATGTACAATGCAATCAATAAAATGGCTCTTGGTGAATTAACAGCTGATGAAGCATTTGCTGAAATGGACGCTAAGATCACAGAATTAGCAGGACAGAAATAATGAAAAAAAAGATTTTACCATATCTTTTACTTACACCCATGATACTTATCATGGGTGTATTAGTATTATATCCAATCGCGGCAACTTTTTCCTATAGCTTAAAACGCTGGAAACTTACCGCACCAAACGACATACATTTTATCGGATTGGAAAACTATATCAATATCCTAAAATCCGATTCTTTTTGGTATAGTTTGCAGAACACCTTATTCATTCTTCTCATTGTATTGCTTGGTACAACGATACTAGGAGTTCTGCTCTCCTTGTTCCTAAATATCGAAGTAAAGTTCTCGGGAGTTCTTCTTGCAATCGCAATCCTCCCTTGGGCGTTACCTCCGTATGTAAACGGAATTTTGTGGAGATTCATCTTCAATCCAGGTTATGGATTTATGAATAAACTGTTGATCGGAATCGGTCTGGTTGACAAGCCAATCGAATGGCTGAATTCCAGATGGACGCTTCTGCTTGTCGTATCTATCGTAGTCATCTGGAGAAGCATTCCATTTGTTGCGCTTGTATGTCTTGCCGGAAGACAATCCATTCCTCATGTGTTATACGAAGCTGCAAAAATAGACGGCGGAAATGCACGAAGTATTTTCAGACGAATCACACTTCCGTTAATGCTTCCATTCATCGGAATCGGTATTACATCTACGTCCGTAACCGCGATCAACGTATTCGACGAAATTATCGCCCTATCCGGTTATAGCGATTTAGGAAAAAATATCCTCGTGGAAAGCTATTTGACTACCTTTAGCTTTTTGGATTTTGGAAAAGGAAGCGCCGTCACATATTTAGTAATGTTACTCGCAGCAATTTTAGGTATCTTCTATTTGAAGAGTCTGAATAAGGAGGTGGAATACTAATGAAAGTCTTGAAAAAAACAGGCTATATTCTGATATTACTCGTATTCCTAATTCTGGTACTTGGACCGTTTATATGGGCATTTATCTTATCCATCACACCGGAACATGCCATGCTTGCTAAGACAACCGCTCTTCTTCCGGAAGCGATTACATGGAAAAATTATATCGAATTATTTGGAGGAAGTCGAAAAGGACAGTTACTATTTACAGGTATTCAAAATTCCTTAAAAGCAGTCGGCATGACTTTACTTGTGGGCATCCCTATCTGTTTGATGAGCGCCTACACATTAAGCCGTATGGAATTCAAAGGGAGAAAATTGATTCGCAACCTTCTTTTGATCACAATGGTTATTCCTGTTATGGCAACCATCATTCCATTATTCCGAATCTTTGTTGCCAGACAATTATTAGATAATGTATTTTGGTTAAGTGTTGTCTATGTAAGTTCCTATCTTCCGATGATTACTTGGCTGATGTCCAACTATTTTTCGACTATACCAAAGGAATTGGAAGAAGCTGCAGTCATTGATGGGTGCGGAAAGCTCGCAACTTTTATGAAGATCATACTTCCCATCTCCTATCCGATCATATTATCAGCAGCACTGATCATGTTTCTAAATACTTGGAATCAGTTCCAAATTCCACTGATTCTTGCTTCTTCTATCGAAACAAAACCAGTGGCAATCGTTGTATCGGAATTCATGACAAAAGACTCAATCCAATACGGACTTACGGCCGCCGCTGGAATACTTGCAGTGATTCCACCGGCAGTTACCGCGTTGCTCTTCCGAAAGTTCTTAATCTCCGGAATGATGCGTGGTTCTGTAAAAGGTTAATTAAGATATTATTTTATTTACAAAAAAGGATATGGCAGTTAATATGGCTTTTCGTCTTTAACTGCAAAAAAAGAATTCTTCATAGAAATCCGTATTTTTAATACTTGATATTCTGTGAAGAATTCTTTTTCCTTATATATATTGGGTTTTCCTGATTTATTTTGCTTCAAACTTAGTTTTTGCAGTTCGAATAAGATTATTCATATTTTCTGCATTCCATGCTGCTCGTCCAATAAATAGTCCATCAATTGACGGTTGTGAAATCAAATCCTCTGCATTATTTGGATTAACACTTCCTCCATATAATACCGGTATTTTTTTACTGTCTTCGCCCCAAATTTCAACTAAACATTTTTTAATTTCTTTATGCATCTTTTCTGCATATTCACTTGTTGCAGGAATACCATTTACTCCAATTGACCATACCGGTTCATATGCAACCCATATATTAGAAACATCGGAAATATTTACATTATGAAAAGCAATCTTTAACTGCGAACGTAATACTTCACAACTAACACCATATTCTTTTTCTTCTAAAGTTTCACCAATGCATAATAGCACATGTATTCCATGACGTAATGCGGCGTTTACTTTTTTATTTATTACAAAATCTGTTTCGTGAAAAATATGACGTCGTTCAGAATGTCCAAGCATAACTAAATTTATATTTAATTCTTTTAACATGAGCGGTGAAATTTCACCAGTAAATTGCCCTTCGGCTTCCCAGCACATATTTTGTGCACCTATGTTTATGAGTTTAGGATCTATTTTCTTTGTTGCACTTTCTAAAGATGTATAAGATGGAATAATAAATACTTCTACTTCCTCTCTATCAATATCCTTTGTTAACGTTTCTAACTCTGTTAAATATTTCAGAGTACTATCCACATTTTTATACATTTTTAAATTACTTCCAATATATAACTTCTTTTTCATAGATATCTCCTCGTATTATTCACTAACTCCTTCTACATATTCTCTCATAGCCTGAAAAATCAACCATACTGATGTTGCTCCTGCATCTTGATAGCCAATAGATCTCTCCATCAAAGATTTTGCACGTCCATATTTGGCAACGTATTCTTTTGTATTTTCCACACCCTTTTTAGCCGCCAATTCAGCTTCCTTTAACATATTCAACATACCTTTTCCTGCATTTTCTTCTAACGCTACAACTGCTGGTGCAAGTGCATCAACCATAGTTTTATCACCAAGCTTTGCTTTTCCCCTTTCTTGAATTGCTATTAAACTTTTTCTTTCCATTTGCGCCAAATCCAATGGACTAAGTTCACTTTTGGCTTCCATTCCTTTAGTTCCTGCCCAAAAAAGACTTCCAAAAATAACGCCTGACGCACCTCCCATAGACAATAACATTTCATTTCCGGCTGTTTTAAAAATATTATAAACATTCTTTTCCTCTTCCATCTTAGAAAGAGCATTTATAACTTTATGCATCCCCGTGGCCATACCAATACCGTGATCCCCATCCCCAATTTGGCTATCTACTTCTGTCAGATATGATTTATTGGAAATAATTTTAGTTGCAACATACAATAACATGTTCCTTGCATCTTCTGCTGATAGAGCTTCAAGAACTCCTTCATGGCTTCTTTTTATGTCTAATGATTTAATCTCTGTATCATCAATTTTTTCTTTTTCCAATATTACATTTTCAACTATCTCGTTTGAAGTTTCAACAAGATCTCCCTTTGCATAATATGGGGAAAAACATGGCATATCATAGTATTTTTTTAATTCTTCATCTAATTGAAATAATGTAATTGAAAATCCACCCATTTCTTGGCTTGTACAATACTGATTAAGATCTGCATCGTAAATATGAATACCCTCATCACACAAAAGCTTTCTTAACTTTCTGTAAACTATTGCTAATTCACAAATTGTTGTTGAACCTAATCCATTTACTAAAATGCAGATTTCGTCTCCTGCCTTTAAATTAGCATCTTCCATAAGTTGTTTATACATTTTTTCAACAAGAACATCGGCTTCTTGCCATTCCGTACGCATCACACCCCGTTCACCATGTAAACCCATACCATATTCTATTTCATTTTCATTCAACTCAAAAATTGGCTTATCTACACCTGGAAGTTGTGCTGGTGATGTTGCTACACCTATAGTTTTCGTATTATTTCTTGCTTTTTCTGTTATTTTTGTAACTTCTTCTAATGACAATCCTGCATCACATGCTGCACCTGCAATTTTAATAACAAAAACATCTCCTGCAATTCCTCTTCTATCTTCTATTCTTTCTTTTGGTGCAGAAGCTATATCATCCCATACACGTACATGAGAAGTTTTAATTCCTTCCGCATTAAGAAATTCTTCTCCCATATCAAAATTCAAATTATCTCCTGCATAACAACCATAAACAAATATTACACCGCTTCCATTATCTAGATATTTACCCGTCTGATAAATAGTATTAGGATCTGGTGATGCAAAAATGTTTCCACATGCTGCGGCATCTGCCAATCCTTTTCCAACAAAACCTGAAAACATTGGTTCATGTCCACTTCCTCCACCAATAACTAACGAAACCTTATTTTTTCTTCTATACTTTGAAATAACACTATTTACATTTGGATGTTTAAAATAATATTTGTTGTAAGCGCTAATATAACCTTCTAACATTTCTTCCACAACATCTTCTGGTCTATTGATTATTTTTCTCATATGAAACCTCTTTTCTCAAATTATACCCCCACTATCTTTCATTATCATATTTAACAAAAGCATCCACTTTAGGTTGAGATGAACTTCCTCTTTGAAATTCACAAGTTAAAAATGCATCTATAAAAAGTTCTCTTTCTTTTTCTCCTGTTGTAAAAGCTCCCATACAGGCAATGTTTGCATCATTACTTAAACGAGCTCTTTGAGACGAATAGGCATCTGTTAACAAAGCTGCATAAGCACCTTTCACTTTGTTTGCAGCAATAGCCATTCCAATACCCGTACCACAAATCAAAATTCCTCTGTCATATTCTTTTTTTGCTACAGCTTCTGCTACAGCTATAGCTGTGTTAGCATAAATAGGATCTTTACTTCCAAAATCCGCTACGTCCCCATATCCTTTTTCTGTAATATATTTCACTAATTTCTCCTTTGCTTCCTGCGCATTTGGATCACAACCGATTGCAATTTTCATATCTCTTTTCTCCTTTTCTATAAATTTTTCTAAAAATAAACCCGCATGAAATCTTTTCCATGCGAGTTGTTTAATACATTATCAATTTCTTAATTTCTATAATTCAGTTACAGCAAATACAACTTTTACTGGTTTTGCTTCAAAATTGACTAATTGATATTTTGTCCCCGCTGGAAGGAAAAAAGTGTCTTCAGGTTCTAATACAAAACTTTCTTCTTGTTCAACTAAATTTACTGTTACTGGTCCGTCAATGCAATAAAGCGCACCGTCTCCCTTATGAAAATCAGGATCCGAACATCTTGGTCCATATCCACCGGCTGGTAAAATCATTTCACCAAAGTGTCCATAATCATTACTAGTAATAAATCGCATTAGCATTGGATGTTTTGTTCCATGAACATTATTTAATTTTTCGAAATCACGTACAGCATATACTGCACCTGTCTTTCTTGCTTCTTTAGGATCTACCGGCCAACATCCAATATCATCTGTACATCCTTGTCTTGATATATCTTTAATAGCCCCTCTCATATCCGGAAGGTTTTCATTATTAGGTCCTTTATAGAATTTTGTCTCTTCCTCTGTAGGAATTACTGCCGGCGGAATGGATTCGCTCCATGCTTTAGGAGTAATAAAATACAAAATTCTTGCTTTTTTATCAGAAAAGTTATGACAACAATGCCATGCACCTTCTGGCATAAATAATCCTTCGCCTGTTTCTAAATATGCAAACTGTCCATTTCCACTTCTTTGAACTACCGGTCCATTTAAAATATAGTATGATTCATCGCCTGGGTGAATATCTAATGGTGCAAATACACCACCTGGTCCTAATTCGTAGATGCCCAACATAAATGTATCTGTCGTAATCATAGTAAACGTATTATCTGATGTAAACGCATTATTCGGTGGATACAATGCTGTTGAATAGTCTTGTTTTCGAATCAACATAGGTTTCTTATTTTCTGGTTCAAAAGGGAACTTTCCCATAATATCAAATAATTTTGCCATTTCAATTACCTCTTTTTCAAATTATTTACAATGTCTAATACACCTTGTACCGTAAATTCATTTAACGCCTTTTCTGCTATTGTTTTACATTCTTTTGCCAAAGAATTTCTTAAAATATACTTTACCGATTTAATTGATGAAGCTGCCATACTGAATTCATCCAAACCCATTCCTAATAAAATTTGAGTTGCCCTTTCATCACTTGCAAATTCTCCGCACATTCCAACTCGAATTCCATTTTCATGAGCACATTTTATAATATAGGCAATGGCTTTAAGAACCGTAGGGTGAAATGAATTATATAAATATGAAATATCTTCATTTCCTCTATCTACTGCTAATAAATACTGTGTTAGATCATTTGTTCCAATACTAAAAAATTTAACATGTTTTGCAAATTCGTTTGCTAAAATTACAGAAGAAGGAGTTTCAATCATCATACCTACTTCTATATCTTTGTTAAACTTAATATTTAAATCTTCTAACTCTTTCTTACATTCATCCAGTAGTTTATTTACTTCAATCAATTCCTCTAAAGAAATGATCATCGGATACATTATTTTAATGTTTCCATATGCGCTTGCTCGCAATAATGCCCGTAATTGGGTTTTAAACATTTCTTTTTCTTTTAAACATAAACGAATTGCTCTACACCCTAAAAATGGGTTATCTTCTTTTGGAAGATTATAATAATTTAAGCTTTTATCTCCACCAATATCTAATGTTCGAATGATAAGCTCTTTTCTTCCCATCAACATAGCAGCTTCTTTATATACCTGAAACTGTTCTTCTTCTGTCGGAAAATCCAAATCAGATTGCATATACAAAAACTCGCTTCTAAACAATCCAATTCCATCCATTTGAATAGAGACAATTTCTTTTATCTCTTCTAAGCTGCCCACATTAGCACAAACCATGAATTTTTGTCCATCTTTTGTTTCTGATGCTTTACCGCTTTCTTTTTCTATTTCTTTTATTTTTTCTTTCAGTTGCAATTCTTTATTTTTAATCTCATTCAATATCTCTTCCGTTGGTTGCAAATACAAAATTCCTTCCTCGGCATCCATTGCCACCAACATTCCATCTGAAACTTTTTTACATATATCCGTCGCACCTGTAAAACAAGGAATCCCTTTACTTTTAGCTATGATAGCGACATGACTCGTTGCACCTCCTGTTTCTACTACAAATCCCTGGATTTTATCAAAATCCATATTTGCTGTGTCAGAAGGAGTTAGTTCTTCTGCAACAATAATAGATGATCGACTTATTTCTTTAAAAGAATTCTCTTTAATTCCCAAAATATTATAAATAAGCCTTTTCTTTATATCCTTTAAATCTGCCACTCTATCCTTCATATACTCATCATTTAAAGAATCTAACATAACAATAAATTCATCAATTGCATTATTCACCGCGACTTCCGCACGATAATTATTATGAATTTTATCTATGACACATTCATATAATGCAATATCATCTACTAATTGAAGATATGCTTGGAATATATCAGATTGTTTAGCTAATTTAGTAAGTTGTAACTTTGCCTTAGCTACTGCATCTTTATATTTTTGAATTTCATTTTCAATTTGATCTTCTGAAACCAAAGTCTGATCCATGACAATTTTTTCTCTATGTACTAAATAAACAGAGCCTATAGCATACCCTCTAGATGATTTCTGAGAAATTTCTATTTCTCTCATATACTCGTCACCTTCTATTCTGTTTCCTCACCAAGACCACCATCAATAGCTTCTAATAACTTTTTCAAATCAGCCTCTTCTGTTTCGCCTTCACAAATTATTTCAATCTCTGTTCCTTGAGTAATTTCTGCTCCCATAAGTACTAGCACACTCTTAGGATTCACCCTCTTATTTCCAGATACTATTGTTATTTTTGATTCCAACGACGCTGCTAATTTAGATAATTCAGCTGCCGGTCTTAAATGTAATCCTGATTTATTCCTTACAACTGTTTTCTGACTAATCATTACATTTCCTCATATGTAGTGACTTCCTTACATATCAGATGGTTTAAATAATCACCACATATATTCCCTTTCTTTATTTTTAATAAGAAATAGAAATATATTTAAAATCTCTATTTCAAGTATCTCAATTGACATTTTCCACAACATACTTTATAATATATATATATCTAATATGTGGTGATTTCTTTTGCCATATATAATTTGTTTTTTTGTATGCGTATTTATAAAATACTATTACATCGACTAATTACTTAGACAAGGAGTTGGATAGAACCAACTCCTTATTTACTTTTTATTCTTCCACATCCGGAACTTTTTTAAATGCTACAATTAATGCAGTACTAACTGCTGTACCTATTGCCAAAGCCACTAAGAATAATAATACATTATTACAAAGCGGAGCTACAAAAAGACCACCATGAGGAGCCTGCATTGTTAATCCAAATGCGTATGAAAGTGCTGCACCAACGGCACCTCCCGCTACAAATCTTGGAACATAAAATAAAGGCTTTCCTGCTGCAAAAGGTATTGCAAACTCTGATACCATTGCAAATGCTCCAATGATACATCCTGGTGTTGATGCCTTCTCCTCTTCAGTAAACTTATTTTTAGCAATAATCATTGCTAAACCAATTGCAAGAGGAGGCACCATGGAAGCAATAAAGTTTGCTGCCATAGGAGCATAGTTTCCTGCTTCCATGGTTGCTAATGCAAATGCATATGCTGCCTTATTTACTGGTCCACCTAAATCAAATGCCAACATCGCACCCTGAATAATTCCAAGAATAATCAGACTCGAACCATCCATAGAACTTAAAAAGTCTAACATTGCTTTATTTAAAATGGCAAATGGCTGTCCAATTACAATCTCCATAATAAATCCCATTACACATACAGAAATTACTGGAATAATTACTGTTGGCATTAGAGAACGAAGCATTGCTGGAATAGGAAGTTTTTTCAGTGCTTTTACAAGATATCCAGCGATTAAACCTCCTACTATCGCTGCTAAGAATCCGCCTCCGATATCATCAGCTAAAACACCAGAGACCATACCAGCTGCAAGAGCCGGCTTATCTCCTATTGAATATGCTACATATGCTGCAAAAATAGGAATCATCAATGCAAATGCATCTTTTCCCCACCAAAAGATTCTAGACCAAAATCCTTCTTCCTGTAGCGTTACCTCTACCGCGCCTCCACCAGCAAAACCGATTGCAACTAAAATACCTCCTGCAACTACAAAAGGTAGCATATATGATACACCACTTAATAATGCACTTTTAATCTCTTTCACAACTTCTTTCATAGTCATTCCTTTCTGGTCACACAAACCGTATGTCCTTTTCTAATTCTTATAGCTTATCCTTTAATAAGTTCTAAAATATAATCTGGGTTTTTAATTACTTCATGAGGAGATGTTTGTTTAATTTTATCTGAGTATTTATCAAATCTATCAACTTCTCTTACTTTGACATCATTTGCCCAAATTATTACATCCGCTGTTTCTAAATCTTTTGCAGATAATTTGCTTTCGATTCCCATAGCTCCTTGGGTTTCAATTTTCACTTTATAACCATTTTTTTTGCAAATTTTCTTAATAGCTTCTGCTGCCATATATGTATGTGCAATTCCGGTAGCACACGATGTTACTGCCACTATATACATAACTCTTCCCTTTCTTTCATTATTTTAATAGAATCAACAAGTTCCTCATAACTATCAACTTTTCCAAGAATCTCTAAGAAATCATCATGTGCCAATAATCTTGCTAATTCTGCTAAAATTTTTAAATGTTGTGATTTTCCCCCTTGTTGCACTATTGCCATAGTAAAAATAAATTTAACTAATCCCTCTTCGCCGTGAGACTTATACAAAAATGGGGTTTTTACTCTGCAAAAACTAACGCCCGGGCTCAAAACTTCATCACATATCCCATGAGGCAATGCAAGCATTTGTCCTATGTATGTTGATCCTTCGTTCTCTCTAGCATATAATGCTTGTTCAAATTTTTCAGCATCTAAAACGATGCCATTCTCTTTTAACTTTCTTGAAATATAAGAGAATAAATCTTCTTTATCTTGAAAAGTTTCCATATCTAAAAAAGTCATTTCCGGTATTAATACCTTGGTAATATCTACGGAATCCATACTCACACCTCCGTTATCTATTTCCCATTTCTAAAGGCTTTTAATACGTCTCTAGCATAGCCTCTCATATATTCGGAAGCTGCTTCTACTAATTCATGATATGCAATTGCTCCATTTGTTTCAGCAATTTTGTCTGCACAGAATTGTGTAGCTCCTTTTGCCATATATGAATAATAATTTACTTTTGAACATCCAGCTGTAATTGCTTGTTGTACCTGATCAAAAGCTACCCCTGACGCGCCATGCATTACAATTCGACAATCCTCTTTTACACTTGCACGAATTTCTTTAACACGATCAATATCTAAAACAGGTGGTTCTGCATAAATTCCGTGCATTGTTCCAAAACAAACAGCCAACGCATCGCAGCCGGTTCTTTCAGCAAATTCTTTAGCTTCCTTTGGTTCTGTAAAGAATTTACGAATATCAGCATTCGTTAAAATTCGTTTTTCCGCATCTTCACCTGCATGTGTATCTTCCAATGCAGATGCCATAACTCCCAATTCTGCCTCTACAGTAATACCTCTTGAGTGAGCAAACTCTGTAAATTCCTTTACTCTCTTCACATTTTCTTCAAATGGTAACGCACTACAATCAAACATAATTGAAGAGAACCCTGCTTCTAATGCTTTCATAAGAAACGTATAACTTGTTCCATGATCCAAATGCACACAAACTGGAACTTTTGCCGCTTTCGCTGCCTTAACCATTTCAGGACCCATTCTTTCAATTGGAATTAATGAATTATGCACTTCCGCATGATCAATAATAACTGGAGTATTTAAATCTTCCGCTGCTCCAATAACCGCCCTCAATGTTTCCATATTTGGGGTATTAATGCACGGAATTGCATAACCCACTCTTTCCGCTTCTGATAAGATGTCCTTCAAATTTACTAACATAACTTTTCCTCCTTTTATTTTTGTTTTTTATTTAATTGAATGGCATTCGCCTTATTCACAACTTAATATAATCCTCATGATTTCTTTCGCGTCATTTGCCTTACGTATTTTTTCAGTATTCTTTTCATCAGTAAGAATATGATATATTTGTACAAATAGATTCTTTACTGCTTTTGGACTTTCATCTCCTATCGCAAATAAAAAAATCAAATCAACACGTTCATCTTTCGACCACTTCACGCTATGTTTTAAACGCACAACGCTAACTGCACTTTCAATGACATTTGTTTTATATATATGAGGTATCGCTATTCCGTTTCCAATGGATGTTATCATATTTTTTTCTCGCTGAAGCATTTCATCTGCAAATCCCATATCGACAACACCTTCTTGCTGCATCCTTTCTGATATTTCGAGAATGGCTTCTTCTTTATTTGCAACAGCTAAATCATATATTCTTTTTTCATTGAAAATATTTTCTAGTAAATATTGGCCCTCATATCTATATAATTCCAAATGACGTTTTACTTTTTCAACATCATCATTATTAACATGCTTTGTAATACATATAACATTATTAGCTTTTTCTTTTAAAGAAACTGTTGCTATTACTATTTTATCTGAATAATCATCTATACAAAAATCTTGATATTCAATGACCTTTTCAAAAAATATATATGGAAAATTTTCTTTAAGCTTATTCAATTGAAAATAGCTTACTTGCTCATTTGATGCAGTTACAAACACAGCAGTTTTACGTTCCTTTTTCATATAATTGTGAATAAGTAAAACCAAACGTGATAAATCATCTTCTTGAAATACAATTCCTATAGAATTTTGTAAAATATCAATCTTCATTAAACAAATAGCATAAAGACCTGCTAATTTCACTTTTATATCTTTTTTTAATTCCGTACCGTCACTAATGTGATAGTTATTTGAATAAATCATGATTGTTATAAAATCATCTATGGATTCTATAAGTTCTTCATTATCATATTTACACCCAATATCTATCGAATTAAGAACCTCATATAGATACATTTTTATTGATGCTCTGTGCCCACTTTTTCTAGCTCTTGAATGCATAACTTCTGAAACATATAGCTTAACAGCAAGAAATTCGCATTCATACTTCCAAGAAGCATTCTTTTTTTTAACATATCTTTCTAAAAATATTTCAGCTGCTTGCAAATACTTATTTTCAATTTCTAAAGATATCGAAGTACTAATCGAATTAATTGTATGATTACATTGGATTCGATCTACAGCCACAATCAAATACTCTATCAATTGACAAAAAGAAACATCTGTAAAGCGCATAGTTAATACCTTTTCAATATCTATCAACAATCTTTGCATTTTTAAAATTTCCGGTTCTTCTTTGAGATAAACTGTACGAAAAAATGTCCATGCTTTGTTGCTTATTCTTGGATCAGCCTCAATAGGCGCTTCTTGAATTTCATTATTCCACCATTTATTGTTGTTATAAAAAATCAACGCTTGTCTAATATTTTTTTCCTGACCTTCGAAAAAAATACCCTTGTTTTTTCTTACGGCAATTTGAACATCAAATTTTTTAAATTGATCATTTATATATGCAATATCTTTTGTTATTAAATTACGACTTACAAACAACTCTTCTGAAAATAATTGTAATGTATAGATCCCCTGATATTTAAATAGCGATTGGGTAATATAATCTCTTCTGTATACGTCTGATTCCTCGCTACTATTCATATACAAAGTCAATTCTTCTTTAATTAATTGCTTTTGTTCCATAGATGCTTGAATATAATATCCTTTTTTAGGAACATTAATCAAATTAACATCATATTTTTTGTAGAAATCTCTTACCTCAACTAAACTATGTTTTACTGTACTTACCGATATTCCTATTCGCTTAGCAAGTTCTTCTGCTGACATTTCACATGAAACACTAACAAGTTCTTTTACAATTTTACCAACATTTTCTTCTATAATTGTTACCGTCTTCATTGATCCTCCTCTGCTTTTCATGTTTTTATATTAAAACAATGCACACAAAAAGTACATTATTGATAACTCCATATTTTTGCATATCTTTTAATATATATGTGCATATTTCGAATTTATTTTATTTATTTTGTTTATATTAGTAATAAATTAAAGTGCATTTTTGTTTATTTTGCACTATACAAATTCAAAAAAGAATATCTATTCAATGTTTTTCAAGCACACCATAGCATAAAAACACTTAAATAGATATTCTTTTACAATATACTGTAGTATCATTAATAATTTATTTTCTCTACACATTTACTAATATACTACATATTCATACTTTTTATTTATTTTTCGTCGCAAATTCTGGATCCGGAAATTCTCCTGACCACCCGTACATTGGAAGTGTTAGCAAACGATACATATCTTCTTTCTCAATATTAAAATCAAAAATACTTTTATTTTCTCTCATACGTTCTACTGTTGATGCCTTTGGAAGAGCAACAATATCCAACTGCAATAAAAAACGTAAACAAATCTGAGCAATGGAAACCTTATATTTTTTAGACAATTCAATCAAAAGGGGGTGTTCATTTAACCTCTGTCTTCCTAACGGACTCCAAGCTTGAACTTGAATATCATGATTTTTACAATATTCTATTGTTGCATACTGCATATAGCCTGGGTGCAATTCCAATTGATTAACTACTGGTTTAATTTCACAATTATCTAAAATAACTTCTATATGATGTGGTAGGAAATTACTTAATCCTATACTTTTTACTTTTCCTTCTTTAACTAACTCCTCCATCGCTTTCCATGTTTCAATATTGAGTTCCTTCCATTCATTATAATCGTTAGGCACTCTTGGCCAGTGAATAAGAAAAATATCTAGATAATCCATTCTTAGTTTTTCTAAAGAATCATATAGAGCTTTTTTGGTATTTTGATATCCCATATCCTCTTTCCACAACTTAGAAGCAACAATGAATTCTTCCCTTGGAATATAACTTTCCGCAATTGCCTGTCCAAGCGCCTCCTCAGTTTTGTACAAAGATGCTGTATCAAAATATCGATACCCTACTTCTATTGCTTTTTTTATGATTTCACAATCATTGTTCTTTACTGTTTTATAAGTTCCAAATCCAATGCAGGGAATTTTCATTCCGTTATTCATAGTATAAGTATCCTGTATACTTTTCATCATAGCATCTTTCCTCCTACCTAATTTGATAATTCCTTATTAAACCTAAATTATTCACGGAACAGTATCTGAAGTGATAACTGTGCCATGAATCT
>URRQ01000044.1 GCA_900550235.1 uncultured Lachnospiraceae bacterium | reverse complement strand
CAGCTTATTAAAGTACGCCATTTGTTGGCTGTCCTCTACTTTCTTTCACAGTAATTCCCTTTCTTCCTTTTCAAAAAATAAATATTATATATATTATACAATCATTGTGTAAAATTTTCTAGTCCATTTGTGTAAAAAACATATATTTATAGAAGAAAAAAGGACATAGTGCCGAATGAAAATATTCCTATTTTCAAGTTGTCAGAAAACATGAAAATGTGCTATAATTCATTATATGAAATGAAATTATCAGATATTTAAAAGGAGGCTGGCAATCATGACGGATAATATTATAATTACAATTGGCAGACAATTTGGAAGTGGTGGACATGAAATCGGAAACAGACTGTCTGAAAGACTGGATATTCCTCTTTATGATCACAATTTGGTCAGAATGGCAGCCAGAGAGCTACATTTGGATGAGGATGTTGCACGAGAAGCAGATGAGACGATGCTTGGAAAATTCTTATCAGCTTATGTTGTAGGTGTTGGAAGTTACACTTCGTTTGCGGCAAGCGAGCAAAGTGTTGAACCGATCAGCGATAGACTATATGCAATACAAACGGAACTTCTGAAAAAACTGGCAAAAAGAGGACCATGTATTATTGTTGGAAGATGTGCAGATTATATATTAGGGGATTATTCAAATTATATCCATGCTTTTGTGTATGCATATATGGAAGATCGGGTACGAAGAATTATGAAGATATACAAACTAGATGAGAAACAGGCAAAAGAAAAGATCAAGAAAGTAGACAAAGAAAGAAAACTTTATTACGAGGCGCATACCGGAAGAAAATGGGGAGATATCGAATCTCATCAAATGCTTTTTAACAGTAGTCTTCTTGGTGTAGACGGTGTCGTAGATATTTTAGAGGGAGCATATTGCCAAAAACTTCGATAAAACGAACAACAATTTGTATAGGAAACGAAGAAATTTGTCAAAAAACTTGGTGAAATCCGTGAAAAATAAAAAATATAAGAAATAATATGTCTCAATTTTGAAAGTATGATATAATAGTAGCGTTTCTAGTAGGTTTATGTTGGGAGGGACTATTATGTCAATGAAAAAACAGACAAAAAATACATCAGCAGTTAAGACTAAAGTAGAAAAGATTGTTCCGGAAGTAAAGAAAGCAGTAGAAGAGAAAGTTGTTCCGGAAGTAAAGAAAGCAGTAGAAGAAAACGTGGTTTCAGAAGTGAAAGAAGTAGCTGCAAAAGTTGCTCCGGAAGTAAAGGAAACAGTAGAGAAAGTTGTTCCGGAAGCAAAAAAAACAGTTGAAAAAGCAACAGAGAAAGTAAAAAAAGCAACAGCAAAAAAAGAGATTAAAACAACTTTATTTGTAGAGTATTATGGAAAACAGGTTCAAGAAAAAGACATGATCGCATCAGTGAAAAAAGCTTGGACAAAGAGTGGAAAAAAGGTTGCAGATATCAAGACAATGGCATTATATGTGAAACCGGAAGAAAACTCAGTATATTACGTGATTAATGGAGATTCAGCAGGAAGAGTTGAGTTTTAATAAAGGGGGTGTGCTTAAGCACATCCTTTTTATTTTATAGGAAAGTTATCGGGAGAGTGAAAGATGGGGAAAGAGATAGTTTTTATAGATTGTATATGGATTGGGCTATTGTGTACGATTAGTTATGCAGATTGGAAAGAAAAAAGAATTCCGAATAAATTACTATTGGGAGTGGCAGTATGTGCAGCTGTACAAATGTTCTTTTTGGGAAAAGAAGAGATTATGTTACGATTTGCGGGAATGGGAAGCAGTGTCTTTGTTTTTTTCCTGATTTTGATAGCTGCCCCAGGTGCCTTTGGGGGAGGGGATGTGAAATTGAGTGCGGTCAACGGCTTATATCTTGGCGTTGTTCCGTGGATGAGAAGCTTCGGGATAGCTGTGATAACTGCCACGATTTATATTGTATATAAAATGTGCCGTATGCAGAAAATGCGGGGAGAAGAGATTGCCTTCGGTCCGTTTCTCTGCATCGGCGCAATCGTTTCATTTTTTTCTTAAATTAATTCTTATATGTGGCGCCGGAACGTTCAATAGAAATACGCGCCAGAACGTCCATTGCATCTAAACAAAAGGACGGAACCTCATGAGTTTCTGCATAGACAGAGAGCTCTGTACAAGCAAGGAGGACAACGTCACATTCATTATCAGCAAATTCCTTCATTACACGTTCAAATTTAGATATATCTGCTTGTTTTCCACTTTTGATATCATCATAGATCAATGACATAACGTCTTTTTGTCGTTCTTTGGAAGGTTGGAATGGAGTAACGCCAAAAGCGTCACATTCTTTGTGATATAATCCTGTTTTTATCGTTCCGTCGGTTGCCATAATTCCAATCTTTTTTACATTTGGCCGCTTTTCAACTGCGTATTTTACACTTTCGTAGATCATATTGATGATAGGAACCTGAATACAAGATTGCATCTGCTCATAATAATAGTGAGATGTATTGCATGGAATCGCAACATGAGCAACCCCGAGTGTTTCCAGTGTTTTTAAATCTTCTTCAAGGAGACGAAGCAGTTCCTGATCGTCGCCGGTTTCAATGGCTTTTGTTCTGTCCGGCAATGTGGCATGGCTCAAAAGAATGATGTCAAGGTGTTCCTGATCGCAGGAAGCTTCCGTATGTTCTGTAATTCGATTATAGAAAAAAGCAGAGGCGGCCGGTCCGACACCGCCGATAATTCCTAATTTTTTTTTCGTCATATGATTCATAGTTACCTCTATTCATGTTGTTATGTTTATTTTAATATGTATATTCTAACATACTTATCTAAAATTGCAATGCTGGTTGTGGAGTGATATAATGAATCTGTATTATACAAAAAATGAAAAAAGGAGATGGTGAATGCCAGATGGAATTGTATGAGGCAATGCTTTGTTTCTTTATTTACGGATTCTTGGGCTGGTGTACAGAAGTTGCGTTTGCAGCAGGAAAGGAACGAAGATTTGTAAACCGTGGATTTTTGAATGGTCCAATCTGTCCGATTTATGGAGTGGGAGTTGTGGCAGTTGTCGTCTTGTTGGAACCATATAAAAATAACATATGGATTTTATATGTGACGTCAATTATCGTAGTAACTGCGTTGGAGTGGGTGACTGGTTTTATTTTGGAAAAGCTTTTCCACAGCAAATGGTGGGATTATTCCAATATGCCTCTGAATTTGAATGGATACGTATGTTTATTGTTTTCTTTGATTTGGGGTGTTGCTTGTGTAGTAATTGTAAAATGGATTCATCCGTTCATTTTTAAGGGAGTAAAATTTCTTCCAAGATGGTTAGGGACAACAGTTCTTATTCTGCTTGGAATAGGGATACTTGCAGACTTGTATGTGACTGTTACGAACATTCTGCAGATGAATCGTCATCTTGCAAAAATGGAAGAAATTGCGGCTGAACTACGTAAAATTTCAGATGAATTGGGAGCAAATATTTCTGAGAATGTGTTGGAAGCAATGGAACGAAGAGAAGATATTGCGGAAGATATGCAGGAATATACCGATGAATTAAAAGAGCGTGCAGAGGAATTACGTGAAAAATATCGGGATATTAAGTTTAAAAATGCAAGAAGTGTAAGAAGAATCCTTCATGCATTCCCAAGAATGAAATCAAGAAAACATAGTGAAGCAATGGATGATTTAAGGGAATATTTGAGAAAAGAACATGATTTAAGAAAGAAAAAATAATCGGAAGGAAAGAGAGCGTAGAGTGATGAGGGAAGAATCTATGCCGAAATTAGTAACGGCATTAAAACAGTATTCAATGGATCAATTTGTAAAAGATTTGGTTGCTGGAGTGATTGTGGCGATTATAGCATTGCCACTATCTATTGCATTAGCGCTTGCATCCGGAGTAGGACCGGAGCAGGGGATTTATACAGCAATTATCGCCGGATTTGTGATCGCGGCGCTTGGTGGAAGCCGAGTACAGATTTCTGGTCCAACAGCAGCATTTGCGACCATTGTCGCAGGAATTGTTGCAACAAAAGGAATGGAAGGCTTGATCGTAGCAACCATTCTTGCAGGAATAATTTTGATTTTAATGGGAATCTTGAAGTTTGGGGCTTTGATTCGTTTTATTCCACATACGATCGTTACTGGATTTACAGCAGGAATTGCGGTGACGATTGTAATCGGACAATTGAAAGATTTCTTTGGATTGACGTTTCAAAACAGTCCGATTGAGACGATGGAGAAATTAAAAGAATGTTTTGCAACATTCGGAACGCTGAATGTGACGGCGTTGTTGATCGGTGTATTGGCATTGGCAATCCAGATCGTTTGGTCGAAATTGAATGCCAAGATACCAGCATCTTTGATTGCGGTGCTTGTAACGGCAGCAATCGTGAAATTTGCAAAACTGGATGTCAATACGATTGGAAGTCTTTACGATATTTCCAATAAGCTTCCAATGCCTCAACTTCCGGTATTTGATATGGCGCTTGTGAAAAATGTCTTGCCGGATGCATTTACAATTGCGATATTGGCAGCGATTGAATCGTTATTGTCGTGTGTAGTTGCAGATGGAATGATCGGGGATAGACACAATCCGAATGTGGAACTTGTAGCACAGGGAGCAGGAAATATTGCTTCCGGTTTATTTGGCGGAATTCCGGCAACAGGTGCGATTGCCAGAACAGCGGCAAATATTAAAAACGGCGGAAGAAGTCCAATTGCCGGAATGGTACATTCTATTGTGTTGGTATTGATTCTTGTTGTGTTGATGCCATATGCTGCGTTGATTCCAATGCCGACAATTGCGGCCATTTTATTTATGGTAGCTTACAATATGTGTGGTTTCCGAGAATTTGTGGATTTGGTGAAAACATCACCAAAGAGCGATATTGCAGTATTGATCATTACATTTGTTCTTACAGTAGTGTTTGACCTTGTAGTTGCAATAGAATTCGGACTTGTCCTCGCAGCAGTTCTTTTCTTAAAAAGAATGTCGGACGTAGCAGAAGTACGAGGCTGGACGTATGTAGAAGAGGAGCAGGAAGGACTTCGGGTCGTTCCGGAGGGAACTTTAGTATATGAAGTGGAGGGACCAATGTTCTTTGTGGTAGCAGATCAGTTTCTTCAAGTTACGTTGGATAAAGATACGAAAGTTGTGATTATGCGTATGAGAACAGTGCCGGCAATGGATGTGTCTGCTTTACGCAAATTACAAGAAGTACATAGAGCCTGTCAAAAACATCATGTTACACTTGTGTTTTCTCATGTAAGAGAACAACCGATGAAGATGATGGAAAAAGCAGGATTTGTAGATGCGGTTGGTCGGAAGAATTTTGTTGCGCATACTGATGAAGCGATTGCAAGAGCACAAAAACTGTGTGGAAGAAAAATTGAAAAATAAAAGAAGCAAGTAATTATGAAAGTAAGTTGCTTTCTAGTTTTCGGTGAAAATTAGAACAACTTACTTTTTTTGTATCTTTTTTCGCAAAATTATCTTAAGAATTGGATTTTCAATCTTCAAAAAGTCTTAATAAAGTCATTAAAAAGCCTTAACGATATCCTGGTATGATAGATATATAGACAAAGGGGGAAGAAATATGACGAGAGAGAAGACGAGAAAGTTATTGAATATCGCAACAATTGTCAGTTTGAGCGTGATCGTTGTTCTTACCATATATGGAGTGAAGACAGGGCTTTTGACAGACAGGGATAAACTGGAAATGCTCGTGAAGAAAAGTGGGATATGGGGACCGTTATTATTCATTACTATTCAAATGGTTCAAGTAGTGCTTCCTATTATACCGGGAGGGATTACATGTGGCGCAGGCGTTGTAATATTCGGCGCATGGCATGGACTTCTATATAATTATATTGGTATTGTAGCGGGTTCTATGATTAATTTTTATTTGGCAAGAAGATATGGACAATGTTTTGTGAAGTATTTTGTAAAAGAAGAAACTTATGAAAAATATATCGGATGGCTTGAAAAAGGTAAGAAGTTTGACAAGTTTTTTGCATTTGCAATTTTCTTTCCATGTGCACCGGACGATGTGCTTTGCTTAATTGCAGGTCTTACAAGAATGACATGGAAAAAGTTTGCAACAATTATATTACTTGGGAAACCGGCATCGATTGCGATGTATAGTCTGGCGCTTGTGTATGCAGGCACATGGATACAGGAAATGTTGAACTATGTTGTCTAAAGGGAGAAAGGGAGGACAATACGATGAAGATATTGATTACAACAGATTTATATAAACCATCAATCAACGGGGTTGTGACATCTATTACAAATTTGGAAACAGAATTAAGAAAACAGGGGCACGAAGTGAGAATTCTTACCGTTTCGACGAATAGTAGTTCTCATCAGGAAGAAAATGTTTATTATGTAAAATCTATGCCGTCTCATATTTATCCAGAGGTAAGAGTTCCGTTTTCCAGAGCCAATGTTATGGTAAAAGAATTGATCGAATGGAATCCGGATGTGGTGCATAGCCAATGTGAATTTTTTAGTTATGGATATGCAAAACGAATTGCGGAGGCAACAGGGGCAAGTTTGGTACATACATATCATACTTTATATGAACAGTATACAGAATACATTCCTCTCGGTAAACGAATTGGAAGAGCTGCGTTAGCAAAATGGATGAAAGGAAGACTAAAATCAGTCGATCTGCTCATCGCTCCAACGAAAAAAGTAGAACATACATTGCAGGAATACGGCGTAACACAAGACATTGAGATTATTCCGACGGGGATTCATTTAGAAAAATTTAAAGAAACAGTTTCAAATGAGCAAGTAGAAAGCTTAAAGAAGAAACTTGGTATTCAAAAAGAAGATAGAGTATTGCTGAGTCTTGGAAGATTGGGATTTGAAAAAAGAATTGATGAGTTACTGTATGGGATGAAGGAACTTGTGAAAACAGAAGAACATATCAAGCTTTTGATTGTTGGAGGAGGACCGGCAAGAGAGAGTTTGGAAGCATTGACTGAGGAGTTGGGACTTTGCGATTATGTAACATTTGTTGGAATGGTAAAGCCGGAAGACGTGAAGACCTATTATCGTTTGGGAGACGTATTTGTATGTGCGTCCACAAGCGAGACACAGGGGCTGACTTATATCGAGGCAGCTGCAAGCGGACTTCCACTCATCTGCAGAAAGGATCCGTGTCTGTATGGCGTGTTGGAGGAAGGCGGTAATGGCTATTCTTATAACGATATTTATCGCTTTGCAAAATATGTAAGAGATCATATTTACAATGAAGAATGGTTAAAACAAGCAGGAGAACACAGCAAGAAAATTGCAGAGAATTATGGAACAGACATATTTGGAAAAAAGATTGCCTCTATTTATAAAGCGGCGTCTTGGAAAGGGGTATTTCAATATGAAAGTATTACTATATGCGAAAAATCAGCAAATCGTATCTAAAAGCGGTGTGGGAAAAGCGATGGCGATGCAAAAAGAGGCGCTTTTAAGTAACGGTGTGGAAGTGACAGAAAATCCGCAGGAGGATTATGATGTCATTCATATCAATACGATTTTTCCAAGCGATTACCGTATGGCAAAATTGGCGAAGAAGAATGGAAAAAAGGTAGTCTACCATGCACATTCTACGAAAGAGGATTTTCGAAATTCCTTCAAAGGATCTAATTTGATTGCTCCATTATTCAAATGGTGGATTAAAAAGTGTTACTGCACAGGAGACTTAATTTTGACACCGACAGAGTATTCGAAAAAATTATTGGAAAGCTATGGAATCAAAAAGCCGATCCATGCGATTTCCAATGGCGTAGATACAGATCTTTTCTACAAAAATACGTTGGTAAGAGAAGAGTTTCGAAAAAAATATGGATTGAAATCATCGGATAAAGTGGTGATGTCTGTGGGATTGTATTTTGAAAGAAAAGGAATTTTAGATTTTGTAGAACTGGCAAAAACAATGCCGGAATATCAGTTTATCTGGTTTGGATTTACACCGGATATTCAGATTCCGGCGAAGGTAAGAAAAGCAGTACATACGAAACTTCCAAATCTGACTTTTGCAGGATATGTTCCAAAAGAAGAATTGATGCAGGCATACAGTAGTTGTGATCTCTTTTTCTTTCCATCTTATGAAGAGACTGAGGGAATCGTTGTACTAGAAGCATTATCAACGGAAATTCCGGTATTGCTCCGTGATATTCCGGTATATGAAGATTGGCTGGAAGACCGTAAAGATGTCTATAAAGGCAGAACTCAACGAGAATTTCGGGAACTCATACGTTCCATTTTAGAAAAACAGATTCCGGTTCTCACATGGAACGGAAGAGAGCGTGCTTTGGAAAGAGACGTACGTCAACAGGCAGCGAAATTAAACAAATATTATGAAAAACTTATCGCAGCGTAGTGGTAAAGTGGTTAAGAACGCACCTTGTCATCTGTTTTACGCTCATGATATAATAGTAAGAACACATGATGAGGAGGACAAAAGCAATGGGAATGACGATGACGCAGAAAATCCTTGCAGCCCATGCGGGACTTGAGTCCGTAGTTGCAGGACAGTTAATAGAAGCAAAACTGGATGTTGTAATGGCCAATGATATTACAGGACCAATGGCTGTTCCGGTATTTTATAAGATGGCAGACCGAGTATTTGATAAGGAAAAAGTTGTATTGGTTCCGGATCATTTTACTCCGAATAAAGATATCAAATCTGCAGAGAATGCAAAATCAATCCGTGAGTTTTCAAAATGTCAGTGTTTGAAACATTATTTTGAAATCGGGCAAATGGGAATTGAGCATGCTATTTTACCGGAAAAAGGGATTGTGGTAGCAGGAGAATGTATTATTGGCGCAGATTCTCATACCTGTACTTACGGTGCGTTGGGTGCGTTTTCTACCGGAGTCGGAACAACGGATATCGCTACAGGGATGGCGACAGGAGAGTTATGGTTTAAAGTCCCGAGCGCGATAAAGTTTGTCTTAACAGGAAAGCCAAGTAAATATGTAAGCGGTAAGGACATCATTTTACATATTATAGGAAGAATCGGTGTGGACGGCGCGCTGTATAAGTCTATGGAATTTGTGGGAGACGGTATTGCAAATCTTTCCATGGATGATCGCTTTACGATGGCGAATATGGCAATCGAAGCAGGAGCAAAGAATGGAATCTTTCCGGTAGATGAAAAGGCAGAACAGTATATGAAAGAACATTCTGAAAAAGCGTATAAGATCTATACGGCAGATGAAGATGCGGAGTATGATGAGATTGTGGAAGTAGATCTTTCGCAAGTCCGTCCGACAGTAGCGTTTCCACATCTTCCAGGCAATGCGAAGACAATTGATGAGGTGGAAGCGATGGAACCAATCAAGATCGATCAAGTGGTGATTGGTTCTTGTACCAATGGAAGAATGGAAGATATGCGAAGAGCGGCTTCGATTTTAAAAGGAAAGAAAGTACATCCGGACGTTCGAGTTATGGTCATACCGGCAACGCAGAAGATTTATTTGCAATGTATCGAAGAGGGGCTTGTAACAACTTTTGTAGAAGCAGGCTGTACCTTTAACACACCGAGTTGCGGGCCGTGTATGGGAGGTCATATGGGAGTCTTAGCGGCAGGTGAGAAATGTGTATCTACAACAAATCGTAACTTTGTAGGCCGAATGGGACATGTAGATTCATTGATCTATCTTGCTTCCCCAGAGACAGCGGCAGCAAGCGCTATTGCAGGATATATAGCCAATCCGGAGAAAGCAGGTGAGCAGTAATGAAAGCGTTAGGACATGTATTTAAGTATGGGGATAATGTGGATACCGATGTGATCATTCCGGCAAGGTATTTAAATTCTTTTGATGGAAAAGAACTTGCCAAACATGCGATGGTAGATTTGGATCCGGAGTTTGTGAAAAAAGTACAGCCGGGAGATCTAATCGTTGCCAATAAAAATTTTGGGTGTGGATCTTCAAGAGAACATGCTCCATTATGTTTGAAAGAAGCAGGTGTGAGCTGTGTGATTGCAGAAACGTTTGCAAGAATATTTTATAGAAATGCAATCAATATCGGACTTCCGATCATCGAATGTCCGGAAGCGGCAAGAGGAATTGATGCGGGAGATAAAATAGAGGTAGACTTTGACAGCGGAAAGATATATAATCATACGAAAGGGACTGAATTTCAGGGGCAGCCTTTCCCGGAATTCATGCAGAAATTAATTGCTGCAGGAGGTCTTGTAAATTATACGAATCAAAAATGTAAATAAAAGATTAGAGGGTGTCTCTCGAATAGAGGCACCTTTCTTTGAATCGTAGGAACAGTTTGAAGTTCATGTTTGATTCGAAATTCATAGGGTATGAGGAGGAAAACGATGTTATTATTATCACGAGAAAACATTAAGCAAGTATTTTCAATGAAAGAGGCAGTAGAAGCTGATAAGGAAGCTTTTCGTTTATTTTCAGAAGGTAAAAGCGTAGTACCGTTGCGTACAAATATTAGTGCGCCGAAACATGACGGTGCATTTTTATTTATGCCATCTTATGTAGAAGAAATGGATTGCTCTGCAATCAAAATTGTCAATGTATTTCCGAAGAACATTGATAAGGGACTTCCATCTACACCGGCTCAGGTGCTTTTGATTGATGGAACAACAGGAGTAGTTGTTTCTGTTTTAGATGGAACTTATGTGACACAGCTTCGTACAGGAGCAGCTTCGGGAGCAGCTTTTGATGTGTTAGCAAGAAAAGATGCGAAAAAAGGTGCGATGATCGGAACGGGAGGCCAGGCAGCAACTCAGTTGGAAGCCATGATGGCAGTTCGTGATCTAGAAGAAGTGAAAGTATATGACTTGAATCAGGAAAGATTACAGGCATTTGTGGAGAAGATGAATGAAGAACTTGCTGCTTACGGAACAAAAGTGGTGGCAGCAGTAAGCGCAGATGATGCGGTAGAAGATGCAGATCTTGTGGTAACAGTTACACCATCATCAAAACCTGTTTTTGATGGAACGAAGATTAAAAAAGGAGCTACAGTAAGCTGTGTTGGATCTTATCAGCCACATATGCAGGAGATGGACCCGGTGATTCTTACAAGAGCATCAAAGATCTATTTTGATTCTGTAGATGCAGTATTATCAGAAGCCGGAGATATTTTAATTCCGCTGGAAGATGGAACGATTACAAAAGAAGATTTTACAGGCGATTTGGGAGATGTTCTTTTAGGAAAAGTAGTCGCAAGAGAAAATGATGAGGAGATCATTGTATTTAAGACAGTTGGAATTGGAACACAGGATCTTGTGACAGCGAAAAAGATTTATGACAAGGCTCTTGCGCAGGGTGTAGGAACTGTTTGGGAATAAGAGGAATAAGAGGAATTAGGAGGAGAAAAACAATGGCACAGGAATATTGGAACGGGCCGGAGGCGGCGCATAGACGAGTTATGATGAAAGCAGCAGGATATTCAGATGAAGATATCCGCAAAAAACCACACATTGGAGTACCGAATTCATTTATGGAAGGTTCTCCGGGAAGTGCACATTTGAGACAGATTGCAGAAGCAGTAAAACAGGGAATTTGGGAAGCAGGCGGAGTGCCGGTAGAATTCGGAATTCCTGCAACTTGTGGAAACATTGCAAATGGTGCAGAAGAATTAAAATACGAGCAAGTCGGACGAGATATTGTAGCTATGTCTGTAGAATTTGTAACAAGAGTTCATAATTTCGACGGACTTGTAATGATTGCGTCTTGTGATAATATCATTGCCGGATGTTATCTTGCGGCAGCAAGACTAGATATTCCATCTATGGTAGTAACCGGAGGTTCTATGCAGCCGGGACATCATTGTGGAAAAGCAATTGTAGAAGCGGACTTAGATGTGGCAAGATTCTCAGGGGCAGGAGAAGCATATTTAGATGAATTAGAAGAAGCAGTTTGTCCATCTTTTGGAGCATGTCCATCTATGGGAACAGCTAATACTATGCAGATGTTAGGGGAAGTATTTAACCTTGTAATGCCGGGAACTGCAACAGTACCAGCTTCTGATAATAAAAAACTTCGTCAGGCAAGAGCGGCAGGAAAATATGCGGTAGAACTTGTGAAATCCGGAAGAAAGCCTTCTGATTTGATTACAAAAGAAGTACTCCTAAACTCCATTATGTTTGATATGGCGGTAGCTGGTTCTACAAATGCGGTGCTTCATATTCTTACAATGGCATACGAACTTGGTATTGATATTACATTGGAAGATTTTGAGAAATATGCGGAAGAAATACCATGTATCAATGCAGTAATCCCAAGCGGACCATTCACTGTAGTTGATTTCCATTATGCAGGCGGTGTTCCAAACGTATTAAAAATGTTGGAAAGTAAACTTTACAAAGATGTACCGATGATGACAGGAATCAAGCTTGGAGAGTTCTTGAGCAAAATCGAAGCAAAACCAAACGAAGTCATCCATAGTTTGGAAAAACCATTATTCAAAGAGCCGGGATTAAAAGTATTACGTGGAAATATTGCCCCGAATGGCGCAATCGTAAGACCGACAGGAGTGCCGGAATCTGTGAAATACATCAAAGGAAAAGCAAAGGTATTTGATGGAGACAGAGATGCATTTGAAGCAATCAACTCCGGAAAAATTGTGCCGGGCGATATCATTGTAATTCGTTATGAGGGATGTAAAGGCGCTCCAGGTATGAAAGAGTTGATGCTTAGTATTGACGCATTGATCGGTCTTGGATTACATACAAGTGTAGGTTTGATCACAGATGCAAGATTCTCAGGATTCAACTTTGGTGCAATTGTTGGTCATGTATCGCCGGAGGCATATGACGGTGGTGTAATCGCACTTGTTGAAGAAGGCGACGAGATTATTCTTGATACGATCAAAGGAGAAGCAACACTTTGTGTATCCGATGAAGAACTTGCAGTAAGAAGAGAAAAATGGGTATGTCCTCCATTAAAAGAGCAGAAAGGTTGTCTGAACATCTTTGCAAGAAACTGCCGTCCGGCAGAAGAAGGCGGAGCAATGCAGCCTTGGTAAGAGAAAAAGGAATGGAGTGAAAAGACAAATGGAACAGAAAAAAGGAAGAGCCGTGGCGCTTTTGCCGATCGGCGTATTTTTAGTAATCTTTTTAGGAGCAGGAATCATCACAGGGGATTTTTATGCAATGCCTGCAATTGTAGCATTTTTGATTGCTCTTTTCGTAGCATTTCTGCAAAATAAAAATTTGAGTTTTGGAGATAAGATTCAAGTAATTTCAAAAGGCGTTGGAGATGAAAATATCATTACCATGTGCTTAATCTTTTTATGTGCCGGAGGCTTCTCCAGTGCAGTTACTGCGGCGGGCGGAGTAGAGAGTACCGTGAATTTTGGTTTGTCAATTTTACCTTCCAATATCGCAGTTGTAGGATTGTTTATCATTGGATGTTTCATTTCTGTTTCTATGGGAACTTCTATGGGAACGATCGCGGCATTAGCGCCGATTGCAGTTGGAATTAGTGAGAAAACGCAATTTCCTATGGCTGTTTGTATTGGTGCGGTTGTATGTGGAGCAATGTTTGGTGATAATTTATCTATGATATCAGATACAACAATTGCAGCGGTCAAGACACAAGGATGTGAGATGAAAGATAAGTTCAAGGCGAACTTTTTTATTGTTCTTCCGGCAGCGATTGTCACGATTGTAATCTTCTTAGTGATTACGATGAATGGCGCCTACGAAATTACAGATAAATTGACATACAATGTATGGCAGATTCTTCCGTACGTTGTTGTGCTCGTAGGAGCTTTGGTTGGTTTTAATGTATTTCTTGTGTTAATAACAGGAATTGTACTTTCTGTAATTGTTGGGGTATCTACAGGAGCGCTTGCGGCAGGAGAGATTTTTACAGCAATCGGTGGTGGAGTGACAGGTATGTATGACATTACGGTTATTTCGATTGTTGTTGCATGTATCGTCTCATTAGTAAAAGAATATGGTGGAATTCAATTTATTCTAAATCTGATCAAAAGCAATATCAGAGGGAAAAAAGGAGGCGAACTTGGAATTGCCGGACTTTCTCTTTTGGTAGACGCTTGTACTGCAAATAACACGGTGGCAATCGTAATGACTGGTCCAATCGCAAAAGAGATTTGTGAAGAGTTTGATATTGATGCAAAACGTTCGGCATCGCTATTGGATATTTTCACCTCGGTAGGACAGGGGATTATTCCATATGGAGCCCAATTGTTATCAGCGGCATCTTTGACAGGATTGACTCCGTTTGCGATTATGCCATATCTTTTTTATCCAATTTTGATGGCGGTAAGTGCATTGGGATTCATTCTATTTAAGAAAGAGAAAAAGCAAGCTTAGAAAAAAAAGAAGGTGTCAGAATGGATTTGTTGTATAAAAGTACAAGAAATAATGAGTTAACAGTAACTGCTTCAGAAGCCATCTTAAAAGGATTGGCAGAAGACGGTGGACTTTTTGTTCCGGTAGAGATTCCCAAACTAGGAATCTCTATGGAACAACTGAAAGATATGTCATATCAGGAGACTGCCTATGAGGTGATGAAGGAATTTTTTACAGATTTTTCTGAAGAAGAATTAAAGGAATGCATAGAAAAAGCATATGATTCGAAGTTTGATACAGAGGAAATAGCGCCTCTTGTAAAAGCAGATGGAAACTATTATTTGGAATTATTTCACGGAGCAACGATTGCGTTTAAAGATATGGCCTTATCTGTTTTACCACATCTTCTGATTACTTCTGCAAAGAAAAACCATGTAAAAAATGAGATTGTCATATTGACAGCTACATCCGGAGATACCGGAAAAGCTGCATTGTCAGGTTTTGCAGATGTGGAAGGAACAAGAATCATAGTTTTCTATCCGAAAAATGGAGTAAGTAAAGTACAAGAACTTCAAATGGTTACCCAAAAAGGAGAGAATACAGCGGTTGTTGCGATTCATGGGAATTTTGATGAGGCGCAAAGCGGTGTGAAAGCAATCTTTGAGAACAAAGAACTGGGGAAATGGATGCAGGAGAAAGGCTTTCAGTTTTCTTCTGCAAATTCCATCAATATCGGTCGATTGGTACCTCAGATTGTATATTATGTATATGCATACGCAAAGCTTTTACAAAATGAGGAAATCGTGGTTGGAGAAGAAATAAATGTTACAGTTCCGACAGGAAATTTCGGAAATATATTGGCTGCATATTATGCGAAACAGATGGGTGTGCCGATTGCAAAACTGATCTGTGCATCCAATGAAAATAAGGTATTATTTGATTTCTTTGAGACCGGAACATACGATAGAAATAGGGAGTTTATCTTAACAACATCCCCATCTATGGACATTCTGATCTCCAGTAATTTGGAAAGGTTGGTTTATTTGATTACCGGTCAAGATGCAGATCAAACATCTGATCTTATGCGCGCTTTAAAATCGCAAGGCGTATATGAAATCGATGAGGATATGAAAAACATGTTGCATGATTTTAGCGCTGGATATGCAACAGAGCAGCAAGTAAAAGAAAAGATTCGGAAACTCTATGAGGAGACGGGATATATAGTAGATACACATACGGCAGTTGCAGCTCATGTAAGTGATGTATACAAAGAAAATACAGGAGATACACGTAAAATGGTGATTGCATCTACAGCAAGTCCATTTAAATTTGTAAAAAGTGTTATGACTGCAATTGATGAAGAAGCGTATAAAGAGCAGGATGAATTTACGCTTGTAGAGGAATTGCGGGCAGTATCTTGTACAGATATTCCGAAGGCGGTCAAAGATTTGAATCATGCTCCAATATTGCATACAAGAGAATGTGATCCGGAATTTATGGAAGAAATGGTGAAAAAGATTTTGAATATTTAACTGTACTGGATAAAATTTTTCATTGTTAAATAATTCACTATTGACTTCTTGCAAAAAAAATGTGATAATGGATGCAAATGTTGAAAATAAACATTAAATTTGAAAAGAGAGGTTGATCAAGATGGCAAAAATCGATTTAACTAAGTATGGTATTACCGGTACTACAGAGATTGTGTACAACCCTTCTTATGAAGTATTATTCGAAGAAGAGACAAAACCGGAATTAGAAGGTTTTGAAAAAGGACAGGAAAGTGAACTTGGAGCAGTCAATGTAATGACAGGTATTTATACAGGCCGTTCACCAAAAGACAAATTTATCGTAATGGATGAAAATTCCAAAGACACAGTATGGTGGACATCTGACGAATATAAGAACGATAATCACCCTGCTACACAGGAAGCATGGGATGCTGTAAAAGCAATCGCTTTGGAAGAACTTTCAAATAAGAGACTTTTTGTTGTAGACGCATTCTGCGGAACAAATGCAGATACACGTATGGCAATCCGTTTCATCATGGAAGTTGCATGGCAGGCACATTTTGTTAAAAACATGTTCATCCGTCCAACTGATGAAGAACTTGAAAACTTCGAACCAGACTTCGTAGTATACAACGCATCAAAAGCAAAAGTTGAAAACTACAAAGAATTAGGATTAAATTCTGAAACAGCAGCAATCTTCAACATCACAACACGTGAGCAGGTAATTGCAAACACATGGTATGGTGGAGAAATGAAGAAAGGTATGTTCTCTATGATGAACTATTACCTTCCATTAAAGGGAATCGCTTCTATGCACTGTTCAGCAAATACAGATATGAACGGAGAGAACACAGCAATCTTCTTCGGTCTTTCAGGAACAGGTAAGACAA
>URRQ01000043.1 GCA_900550235.1 uncultured Lachnospiraceae bacterium | reverse complement strand
ATGAAAAAGAAAGCATGATGATTTGGCTGGATGATTTTAACTTTCCACAAGAAGAAATTGAGGACCTAAAAAAAGAAATAGAACTGTACTTTAAGGCGAGAAATATCAACTGCATATTTAAAACCGGTAAAAGAGTATAGAACGGAAAATGAGTTATAAACTTTGATGTCAAAGGAGAAAATGCTATGTCATACAATATGAGATATTGGTGGAACAAAGGCTTAGATAAGAAGATGCAGAATAAATTGAAAACCGGTTTATATTCTTATGAAGAAGTTGATGGGATTTTTCAGATGGTTTCCAATCTATATCATGCAAGACTCAAAACCTTTAAGCGGCTCACTATTTTTTTAACACTTATGTTTTTGACAATGTTTATCTTTAATATAATAAATATTGAAGACAAATTTATCGCTGTCATATCTGTACTCGTTGTTTTCGTGTTTGCTTTTTTTGTTATGCTATTTGCTTATTGTAATTGGGTGGTAAAAGAAAGAAATCAATTTATAAAATGTATAAAAATCGGTTATCCTGATTTGGCTGCAAAGTTTGAATTCATGTAGGAGGAGATTTATTTATGGCATACTTACTAATAATCATCATAGGAATTTTATGTTTATATAAAATTGATAAATTGAAAAAACAAATAAAGGCACAGCAGAAACAGATTGATGCTTTGTGTAAAATGACCGGAAATAACCAGTTAGCAACATATTATATATCTGACGAAGATAAAGAACTTATTCTTCATTTTAAAAATAGTGGTAAGGAAGTAGAAGCTGTGAAAAAAGTGAGAGAGATTACCGGTATGGATTTAGTAGAAGCAAAACAATATGTGGATTCTCTTATGATTGTTAATAAAAATAACAAAAAGCGAGAATAAAGGATTGGAAAACGAGCATTTACAGTTTATAAAAGTCATGGGAGATAAAAAATGTAAGAATAGGTGATGTTAAAATGAATGAAAAAACAAAAAAACAAAAAAACAAGTGTTTGCCCTGTTGTACTTAGTTATTCCGGCATGTCTTTTAGGGGCTAGTATTGTGTTAGGATTGATAAGAGAGTATTCTTTGGAACAGATATATCATGATGGCTTAGGAATTTCTGCCTGTTATTATTTTCTGATTAGTTTATTTATTTTTATCCGTTGGAAGCATTTATAAAAAAGGATAACTTTTAGTAGAAAAAGGAGGATTGTCTATGCAGATTATTTATACATTGTTATCAGCTATTGTGTGTATGGCTTTAGTAGTTGCTGTTGATATGGGAATAACAAAAATTTTTAATGAAAAGAGCGTTTTTAAAAAGAATTATATTAAAATGCCACTTTCTTATTTTATTGGTATTTTTGTTTTTCTTTTACTTGTACAATTGATTTTTTCATAAAACGGGGAGGATGCTAATAAAAAAGTATTAAAAATCAACCCCTCTGATTGAAAAAAGAGTTGCCTCTAAATTTGTTTGGAATCAATCACGGATATTGATGACAAATTCCCCTTTGATAGAGTCAACAATTGTTGAATGAAAAGTATTGGATGGAGAAAAAATGATATAATTTTATAAAAATGTTAAAGCATGTAGAAATTTATCTATGTGCTTTTTTAGTAAAAATCAAGCTATATTTTTACTTGACATTTTTTTATAAAGCGTTATAATATTAAAAGTTCTAAAAAGAACAGTTTTAAAAGAAACGAAAAAGGAGGGGTTGTATGGCAGGGGCAACTGACTTTCTGATGACCGTTCATGGAATGGTGAAACTGCATGACAGGATGATTAAAATGATTTGTGGGAAATATCAATTGACGCTGATTGAAGGAAAGATTATCAGTTTTCTGCATAATAATCCGGGAAAAGATACAGCAGGAGATATTGTAGAACTGCGAAAACTTTCCAAAGGGAATGTATCTCTTGCAGTGGACAGTCTGATTCAGAAAGGAATGCTTGAAAGGGAACAGGATCAAAAGGATCGAAGAAAAATTCATTTATCACTGTTAGCAGAGGCAAAACCAATCACTGACCTTATCGAAAGTACTCAAAATGAATTTGAGAAAGAGTTATTTCGTGGTTTTTCAGAAGAGGAGCGCAGGTTGTACATCAAGTTAAATGACCGAATGGTAGAAAATACAATGAACGCAATGAAGAGGAGAATGGATAATGAATAATGAGAAAGACTTTCTGGCAAAAGAACCATTGGGAAAGCTTTTAATGCGTTTGGCACTTCCAACGGTAGCCGCACAATTAATCAATATGCTTTATAATATCGTTGACCGTATGTATATTGGACATATACCAAAAGAAGGTGCGTTGGCGCTGACTGGAGTAGGTGTCTGTATGCCTTTGATTATGTTAGTATCAGCGTTTGCAGCACTTGTGGGAAATGGAGGTGCACCGCGTGCTTCCATATTCATGGGAAAGGGAGACAAAGAAAAAGCAGAGAAAACTCTTGGAAACTGTTTCGCAATGCAGTTGATCATTTCGGCGGTTTTGACAGTGATTTTGTTGCTTTGGAACCAGAATATGCTTCTTGCATTTGGTGCAAGTGGCAATACAATCGAATATGCGACTCAGTATATGAATATTTATTCGATTGGTACGATCTTTGTACAACTGACATTGGGAATGAATGCATTTATTACAGCACAGGGATTTGCAAAAACGGGAATGCTTTCAGTTTTAATTGGTGCAGTTGTTAATATTATATTAGATCCAATTTTCATTTTTGGATTAAAAATGGGAGTGCGGGGAGCAGCACTTGCAACAATTATTTCACAGGCATGTTCCTGCATATGGATTCTTACCTTCCTTTTTGGAAAAAAAACGACTTTGCGAATAAAAAAAGAGAATATGGGATTAAAAAAAGAAATCATTCTTCCGTGTCTGGCACTTGGATCATCTATGTTTATCATGCAGTCTAGTGAGAGTATTATTTCGGTTTGTTTTAATTCCTCTCTTTTGAAATATGGTGGAGATATTGCAGTAGGAGCTATGACGATATTGACCAGTGTTATGCAATTTGCAATGTTACCGCTTCAGGGAGTTGGACAAGGAGCACAGCCAATCATTAGTTATAATTATGGCGCTGGAAACAAAGAACGTGTAAAGGGTGCATTTTGGCTGCTTTTAAAATCGAGCCTTGTTTATTCTACTCTTTTATGGGGGCTGGTTATGTTGTTCCCACAGGTATTTGCAGCAATGTTTACCTCAGACTCTGCATTGATTGTTTTTACAAAAGATGCATTGCGGATTTATATGGCAAGTATGCTACTGTTCGGAATTCAAATAGCATGTCAAATGACATTTATGTCGATTGGAAATGCAAAATCTTCGATTATTGTAGCAGTAATGAGAAAGTTTATTTTGTTACTTCCTCTCATTTATATCGTGCCACATATCTGGACATCTAATCAGACAATGGCGGTTTATCTAGCGGAACCGATTGCAGACTTTTTTGCTGTAACATTTACTGCGGTGTTATTTTATTTTCAGTTTCGGAAAGTTCTTACGGAAATGGGAAGGAAAAAATCAAAATAGAATCAATAAAATATTGAAAAAGTGCGAGACTGTACATGGTTCAGGTATCATGTGGCAGTCTCATTTTTTTGTAAAAACTAGAAAGATATGCGTGCAAAGAAGTCCTTTTTATGTTGCCATCTATGCAATAAAAAAATCCTATGAACTGCTTTAGATGAAAGAATTTTATATTTCTTATGAAATTTTAATTTGAACGGAAATATGCTTTCCCCTATTTAATATATTCTGCGGTATTCTTGATGTGTAAAAAGAAATGGGGTGAATGATGTGAGTATTATAAAAGCGATTAAAAAGTGTGAATATGATTTTGAAGTTCGTGCAGAAAAATTTTTATGGCATCATCCGATTCTTGGCTTTTTTTCCATCTTTGTAGGAATGCCTTTGATCGTGTTATGTGCTGTTTGTGCAATTACAATTATTTTTGCCTTACCAATGTCTTTGATTTTCGGGTGGGTCTAATCTTTATTGCATCTTAAACTGTGGCTGGAAAGATTTATGTCATATTAAGAGAAAAAGGACTATGATAATGCATGGAAAAGTTGCAAAGGAGGAAGGAAATTATGATGGATGTATTCATGATAGCAATTTTATTAGGATGTTTTGGCTTGGTGAAGGCATTTGCAGATTTTTGCGACTGGCAGATCAAACCAAAAGAAAAATAGGAGGATGAAAGCAAAATGGATATGATTGTTTTAGGTGTTATGATTGCCGGGATTGGGATTTATCTGGTGTATGCATTGATAAATCCAGAAAAATTGTAAAGAGCTGGTGAAAATAACTAGGAGGAGAAGACATGTTACAGATTATTTTGACACTTGCGATTTTTGTGATACTGGTCATTCCGATGGGAAAATATATGTACCATATCGCAACAAAACAAAAGACTTTTGCGGATAAAGTTTTTAACCCGATTGATCGCTGCATCTATAAAGTTTGTGGAATTAAGGGCGAAGATATGGGATGGAAGAAATATGCATTGACCTTGCTCTTGGTAAATGCAGTTATGGTATTTGTAGGATATGCAATTTTAAGACTGCAAAGCATCCTGTTTTTGAATCCGAATGGGATTTCTAATATGGAGCCAACACTTTCCTTTAATACGATTATCAGCTTTATGACTAATACAAACCTGCAGCATTACTCAGGAGAAAGCGGTCTTTCTTATGTGGCACAAATGTGTGTCATTATTTTTATGATGTTTACATCAGCTGCAACGGGTTATGCAGCATGTATGGCTTTTTGCCGAGGACTGGCTGGAAAGAAAATTGGAAATTTCTATGAAGATATGGTAAGAATTACCACAAGAATTTTAATTCCAGCATCTTTTATAGTCGGGTTATTATTGGTAAGCCAGGGGACACCACAGACGTTACAAGGAAACTTTACAATTGAAACTTTGGAAGGAAATTTCCAGGATATTGCAGTGGGACCGGTAGCAGCTCTGGAATCCATTAAACATTTGGGAACGAATGGCGGTGGATTCTTTGGAGCAAACTCAACTACGCCGTTTGAAAACCCTACGGTAATCAGCAATATTATAGAAATGATATCTATGATGCTCTTGCCGGGTGCCTGCGTGGTTACTTTTGGACATATGCTTCATGATAAAAGAAAAGAGAAAAAAGCAGAGAAAGTTGCCATGAATGTACAGGTATTGCCGGGAACAGCCCAAAAGAAAGTAATTTTTGGACGTCAGGGTGCAGTTATCTTTGGTGCAATGGCGATTATTTTCCTGATTGGACTTACTATTTGTTACCAATCAGAAATGGCAGGTAATCCAGTAATCCAAGAGATGGGTATAGACCAGAGTCAGGGAAGTATGGAAGGAAAAGAAGTACGTTTTGGTGTTCCACAATCAGCTTTGTTTACGACGGTAACAACTTCCTTTACAACCGGTACGGTTAATAACATGCATGATACGTTGACTCCTCTAGGGGGATTAGTTCCGCTACTACATATGATGCTTAACTGTGTTTTCGGTGGTAAGGGTGTTGGCCTTATGAATATGGTCATGTATGTCATTCTGGCAGTATTCATTTGTGGCCTGATGGTAGGACGAACACCGGAATACCTGAATAAAAAAATTGAAGGAAAAGAAATGAAGCTGGTTGCAATCTGTATTTTAATTCATCCACTTCTGATCCTTGGATTTTCTGCATTAGCAGTAGCGGTTCCAGCAGGGCTTGAGGGTATTACAAACCCTGGCTATCATGGACTTACCCAGGTATTGTATGAATTCGCATCTTCCGCAGCGAATAACGGTTCGGGATTTGAAGGCTTGGCTGATAATACAGCATTTTGGAATATTACTGCTGGTTTGGCAATGTTCTTTGGAAGATATATTGCGATTATAGCACAGCTTGCGATTGCCGGATCTATGTTGGCTAAGAAAAAAGTCAATGAAACTGTGGGTACGCTGCGTACCGATAATATAACTTTTATGATTATTCTAGTGTTTATCGTATATATTTTCGCTGCATTAACCTTCTTCCCAGCATTAGCATTGGGACCGATTGCAGAACATCTGTCAATCTGGATGTAAGGTACAGTGAAAGGAGAGAAAGAAATGGCTAAAAATAAAAAGACAAAATTTATTACCAAGGATATTTTAAAATCATCCATTATAGGATCTTTTCAAAAACTGGATCCTCGTTATATGATAAAAAATCCGGTTATGTTTGTCGTAGAAATTGGATGTTTCATCACGCTGTTATTGACTTTTGTACCGACTTTATTTGGAGGAAGCGAGCAGTACAGGATTTATAATGGGATTGTAACAGTAATTTTATTTGTAACAGTTTTATTTGCAAACTTTGCAGAATCCGTTGCGGAAGGACGAGGAAAAGCTCAGGCTGCATCTCTGAAGAAAACAAAGCAGGATACGAAGGCGAGAAAGTTGTTGTCGGATGGAACGGAACAGATTATCAATGCTTCTGAATTGAAAAAAGGTGATCTGGTTCTGGTAAAAGCAGGAGAACTGATCCCGAATGATGGAGAAGTTATAGAAGGAATTGCTTCAGTAGATGAATCCGCTATTACTGGTGAGTCTGCACCAGTGACCAGAGAGGCAGGCGGTGATTTTTCTTCCGTAACAGGCGGTACGACTGTCGTATCGGACTGGTTGAAAATTAAAATTGTAGCAGAACCAGGAAAATCATTTTTGGATAAAATGATCTCCATGGTTGAAGGAGCTTCCAGACAGAAAACTCCAAATGAGATTGCTCTGAATACATTGTTGATTGTACTGACTTTGATATTTTTGATTGTAGTTGTAACCTTATATCCGTTTGCATCGTACCTTGGTGTGAAGATTCCTATTTCATGGGCGATTGCACTGATGGTGTGTCTGATTCCGACAACTATCGGTGGTCTTTTGTCGGCGATTGGTATTGCAGGTATGGATCGTGTTACCAGATTCAATGTTATTGCAATGTCTGGTAAAGCAGTCGAAGCCTGTGGTGATGTGGATACCATGATTTTGGATAAGACAGGAACAATTACATATGGAAACCGTTTGGCAGCTGAGTTTTATCCAGTGAAAGGCGTCGAAAAGGAAGATTTGATTGATTATAGTGTGATGTGTTCCCTTATGGATACAACACCAGAAGGAAAATCAACGGTAGATTTAGGTAAACAGATGGGATGCGTATTAGACGAACAAATTACAGATCAAATGCAGTTTGTGGAATTTACAGCTCAGTCTAAGATGAGTGGTGTGGATCTGCAGGATGGAACGGTTGTAAGAAAAGGCGCTTTTGAAGCAATGAAAACTTTTGTAAAAGAGAAGGGTGGAAACATTCCGGAAGATTTACAGGAGATTGTTACGAATATTTCCAATTTAGGCGGAACACCGTTAGTTGTTTGTGTAAATGAAAAAATCTTGGGTGTGATTTATTTAAAAGATACTGTAAAGCCGGGATTATCCGAACGATTTGAACGGCTTCGAGAAATTGGAATCAAAACAATCATGTGCACAGGTGACAACCCATTGACAGCAGCTACTATCGCGAAAGAAGCTGGAGTAGATGGTTTTATAGCAGAGTGTAAACCAGAAGATAAGATTACAGCCATCAAAAAAGAACAGGCAGAAGGAAAGTTGGTAGCCATGACAGGTGATGGTACTAACGATGCACCAGCACTGGCTCAGGCAGATGTAGGTCTTGCAATGAATTCTGGTACACAGGCAGCGAAAGAAGCAGCTAATATGGTTGATCTAGATTCCGATCCGACTAAGATTTTGGAGGTTGTTGAAATTGGAAAACAGCTTTTGATTACAAGAGGTTCGTTGACAACATTTAGTATTGCAAATGATATCGCAAAATATTTTGCGATTATCCCAGCCATGTTTACGATGGTGTTGCCTCAGATGCAGATCTTAAATATCATGCATTTGGCAACCCCGGCGAGTGCGATTCTTTCAGCTTTGATTTTTAATGCAATCATTATCCCGGGATTAATTCCGATTGCCATGAAAGGTGTAAAATATAAACCGATGAAAGCAGAAAAAATGTTATTGAGAAATATGGGCATTTTTGGTTTGGGCGGTATTGTTGTTCCGTTTGTAGGAATTAAATTGATTGATTTACTTGTTGCTCCATTGTTGGCTCTTATAGGAATGTAGGAGGAATAGAAAGATGAAAAAATTTGGTAAAATGGCAGGAAAAGCCTTGATATTTTGTGCTGTAATGATGTTACTTTGTTCCTTTGCTTACCCGCTGGCTCTTACAGGAGCCAGCCAGCTGGCAATGAAAGAAAAGGCAAATGGAAACCTGATTGATAAAGAGGGAAATCCTACGACGGACAGTAAAGAAGCGGTGGGTTCTGCTTTAGTAGGACAGGAATTTACAGAAGATTATTATTTCCAGGGAAGACCATCTGCAGTAGGATACAATAATTATACAGAGGAAGAATTGAAAAATGGTGAATACAGTGGCGTTTCTTCTGGCAGCTATAATTATGGGAACTCCAATCCGGAGCTGGAAAAGAGAATCCAAAAAGATTTGGATGAGTTTTTAGAGAAACACCCAGGAGTGAAAGCAGAAGATGTGCCGTCTGATCTGCTTACTGCTTCCGGTTCAGGATTAGATCCTCACATTTCACCGAAAGCAGCTGAAATCCAGATTCCGTATGTAGCAGAGAATTCAGGATTATCAGAAGAAGAAGTGACAGAGATTGTAGAAGAGAACACAGAACATAAGGTACTTGGAATTTTTGGCGAGGAACGAGTTAATGTGTTAAAATGTAATTTAGCAGTTGCCAATGCCATGGGAATATTAGAGTAGGATGTTTATGGAAACGAAAGAATATGAAAGACCGGATTCGCAGCAGCTTCTTCTGAGACTTCAGTTGGAAGAAGAGGAAAAACTGAAAAAGACAAAGGGAAAGTTGAAGATCTTTTTGGGATATGCGGCAGGATCCGGGAAAACGTATGCGATGCTGATGGCAGCACATGAAGCCAAGAAGCATAAGATCGATGTAGTGGCTGGATACATAGAACCACATGACAGGCCTGATACGCAGGCTCTTGTGGAAGGCTTGGAAACGATAGCACCGATGGAGGTTGTGTATAAAGGGGTAAAACTTCGGGAATTTAATTTGGATGCAGCATTGAAACGAAATCCAAGATTGATCTTAGTAGATGAACTGGCTCATACCAATGTGAAAGGATGCCGAAATGAAAAAAGATACCAGGACGTAAAAGAGCTTTTACGTGCTGGTATTGACGTATATACAACGATGAATGTTCAGCATTTAGAGAGCTTGAATGATATTGTAGGCAGTATTACACACGTCAATGTGCGTGAAAGGGTGCCGGACAAAGTGTTTGATCATGCAGATCAAGTAGAGGTTATTGATATTGAACCGGAAGAATTGATCGAACGTATGAAAGAAGGGAAAATCTACGCACCGTCACAGGCGGAACGTGCCCTTGGGAATTTCTTTCGGAGGGAGAAGCTGGTTGCCTTGCGAGAGATTACACTGCGAAGAACTGCTGACCGAGTCAATCATATCGCGGAAGAAGAACGCTATGCGATGGGGGAGATGGACTATCATACAGGAGAACATGTCTTAGTCTGTATTTCATCTTCACCGTCTAATACAAAAGTAATTCGGACAGCTGCACGTCTTGCTTATGCATTCCATGCTCAATTTACCGGGATTTATGTAGAAACTTCTCAAATGCAGGAAGCCGATGAAAAAACAAAATCTGCGGTAAAAGACCACATGGATTTAGCAAGGGCATTGGGAGCAGATATTGTGACCGTTTATGGAAATGATATTGTGGATCAGGTTGTTGAATATGCCATTGTGGGAAATATATCAAAGATTGTTATGGGGCGTAGTAGAAAACAATGGATTTTCAGAAGGGGGCGCCTAGAAGTTTTGGAGCAGTTGACATATCGTGCTCCTAATATTGATATTTATATTATTCCGGATATGAAAAACGCAGGGTATTACAGAGAAGAAAAAACGAGTAAGAAAAAACGAGAAGAATCCAGCTGGACTGTTCTGAAAGAATTGGGTGAAATCACTGCAATCATGGCATTTAGCACTTTAGTTGCATATGTATTTCAGAGGCTTGGATTTTCAGAATCGAATCTAATTATGATTTATATTGTTGGTGTATTGCTTTCTTCTTATGTGGCCGATAAAAAAATATATGCATTATATTCTTCTCTACTTAGTGTTCTTTCCTTTAATTTCTTTGTTACAGAGCCGTATTTTAGCCTGAAGGTATATGATAGGGGCTCCCCGGTAACATTTGTTATGATGTTTGCAGTGGGATTTTTTATGGCTTCAATGACCCGACAGTTGAAATCCCAGACCAAAGAGAGCGCAAAGAAGGCTTATCGAACAGAAATTTTGTTGGAGAACAGCAGAAAGCTCAGACGTTGCAAATCGAAAGAAGAAGTCTGGAAGCAGGTAGCAACGCAAGTTGTAAAGCTTTTAAATCTTTCTGTGATCATCTATCCGGTAGGAGGAAAAGGAAATTTAGAAGAGCCATTATTATTTCCGAGAAAAGATATGGAGTTCTCGAACTTGAAAAAACTCATAAATGCGAAAGAAAAGGCGGTAGCACAGTGGACCGTTTCTAACCGGCACAGGGCAGGGACCTGTACACACACCTTACCGGATGCGGATGCCATGTATTTGCCTATTCAATCTGCAGAAGAGGTAAAGGGTGTGATGGGAATTATACTGGAAGAGAGACGGCCAGTGAAAGATTTTGAATATGGACTCTTAATTGCTATGTTGAATGAAACTGGGGTAAAACTACAGGATGCTTTTTGTAAATGATATATGGTGTTTTACAAACCGATCTTTATGCAATCTTAATATCTGCGAGATATATTTTTCCCTTTCTTTATGCGCGTTATTATATTATAAAGATTGAATAAAGATAATAAAGGAGTTTCTGTATTATGGGAGTGGTGTTATCGAAAAAGAAGCTGACATCGTTTCAAATTATTATTATGGGGTTTTCTAGTGTGATACTTTTAGGAACATTGCTTTTGATGTTGCCTATTTCATCTAAAACAGGAGAATTTACATCTTTTGCGGATGCATTATTCACTTCAACCTCAGCGGTATGTGTAACGGGGTTGATCGTGTTTGATACGGCTACATACTGGTCACTTTTTGGACAATTTGTGATCATGTTATTGATTGAGATTGGTGGTATGGGAGTTATAACAGTAGCTGCATCTTTTGCCATGATTGCAGGTAGAAAGATATCTCTAATGCAGAGAAGTACAATGCAGGAAGCAATTGCAGCACCAAAAGTAGGCGGAATCGTAAGATTGACTATTTTTGTAATAAAAGCAACGCTAATGATTGAACTACTTGGTGCAGTTGCCATGTCCCCTGTTTTTTGTAGAGATTTTGGAATTAAGGGGTTATGGATGGCATTGTTCCATTCGGTTTCCGCTTTTTGCAATGCAGGATTTGATTTAATGGGGGTGAAATCACCTTTTTCCTCTTTGACACTTTATGCGGGTGAACCACTGATAAATTTTCCGATTATGTTATTGATTATAATAGGCGGAATCGGATTTTTAACGTGGGATGATATTCGTGCAAATCGTTTCCATATTCATAAATATAGAATGCAGAGCAAAGTAATTCTTAGTACAACAGCCATTTTAATTTTGGTGCCAGCTTTGTATTTCTATTTTTTTGAGTTTTCAGATCTTGGGTTAAAGGAACGAGTTCTTTCCTCTTTGTTTCAATCAGTTACTCCGAGAACTGCGGGATTTAATACGGTTGATTTAACGTCAATGAGTGAAGCAGGACAATTTATTACAATTATTTTAATGTTGATTGGTGGTAGTCCAGGATCGACAGCAGGTGGTATGAAAACAACAACAATTGCCGTATTATTTGCGATTGCGATTGCAACTTTCCGTCGAAGAGAAGATGCCAATTTCTTTGGACGTAGGATAAATGGAGATGTACTTAAAAATGCAGCAACTGTTTTTTTGATGTATATTACATTGAGTGGGGTTGGAGGATTGATTATTAGTATTGCAGAAGATCTTCCGATTCTGACATGTTTATTTGAAGCTGCTTCTGCAGTGGGGACAGTAGGACTTTCTCTTGAAATTACACCAGGATTGGGCATGCTGTCAAGAACTATATTAATTTCACTAATGTTTATAGGGCGAGTAGGTGGATTGACCTTGATTTTTGCAGCCTTGTCAGGTACGCATCATCATGTTTCAAAATTGCCACGGGAAAAAATTACAGTAGGATAAAAGGAGAAAAACAATGAAATCAATTCTTTTAATTGGATTAGGAAGATTTGGAAGGCATATAGCAATACATCTGGATCAGTTAGGACACCAGGTAATGGCGGTAGATAATTCGGATGAGCGTGCAGAAGCGGTGTTACCGTTTGTAACAAATGCTCAGATCGGAGACAGTACCAATGGGGAGTTCTTAGAATCACTGGGAGTTCGGAACTATGATGTATGTATTGTAGCGATAGGACATGATTTTCAAAGTTCCTTAGAAACAACATCATTACTGAAAGAAATGGGTGCAAAGCTAGTTATTTCCAGAGCAACGACAGATGTACAGGAAAAATTTTTATTACGCAATGGCGCAGATGAAGTAATCTATCCGGAAAAACAATTGGCTAAGTGGGTAGCCATTCGATATAGTACAGATCATGTTTTAGATTATATAGAATTGGATTCAGACCATACAATGTTTGAAATTCAAGTCCCAGATGATTGGGTGGGAAAATCTATTGGAACGCTTGATATTCGAAAGAAACAAAAGGTTAATGTAATTGGCATTAAAGAAGGGGGGAAAGTGAGACTTACAATTTCTCCGGATACAGTGTTGGAAGCTAGAGAAACAATGCTTGTGCTTGGAAATAATAAGGACTTACAAAAATGTTTTCACATATAATTAAAATGAGGTGAACTTATGACGGACTTCCTATTGGCAGTAGTAATCATAATATTTGGTGTGTTAGGATTCTTTTTAATGAAAAGAATTGATCGATTTTTAGAAAGTAGTAGAAAAGAGCAGGTGAAATTGTTGGAATCATCGGAACATTATTTGAGAATAGGAACATCAAATCCTTATGTGATTGACTGTTGTTCAGAAGCGTTTTTGGCGCATAAATTAGATTTGTTGCTTTTATAGGAAAATAGTGTTGTGAAGATGGATGGTTACTGCTTAAAAGAAATAGAATTACCTTGCACTTCTACCATGATGTCAGGGAGTAGTTTAACTGTTGAGTTGGTTGGAGAAAAGCAGAGTAAATTGACAGCCTTCTGGAAGCAAGACAATAAGAGTCAACTGATTACTGAATTCTTGAAATATTCAGATGAAATCTCACATTATATCTAAATAGAAAATATAAAGAAAAAGTATATCATGGATAAAAAAAAGTAGTTTATAGAGAGGAGTATGAGAGATGGCTGTAAAAGAACAAGAGCCGGATAGATTTCTGCAAGAGTTTCACAATGATATACATAGAAAAAATCAGGGAAAAGTAAAAATTTTCCTAGGGTATGCAGAAGGGACTGGAAAAACTTATGCGATGCTTCAAGCTGCACATCAGGCTAAGGAACACGGTGTGGATGTGGTTGCAGGTTATATTGAAGCACATAATTCTTCGCAGACAGAAGCTCTGCTTGAAGGAATAGAGCAGATAAAACCTAAGCAGGTATCTTTTGGAGATAAAACTGGTTTCGAATTTGATATTGATGCTGCATTAAAGAGAAGGCCTGGTTTAATTTTGCTTGATGAATATGCTCATACGAACATTGGAAACAGTCGTCATTTTAAGCGTTATCAGGATGTTCAAGAATTATTAAATGCGGGCATCAATGTTTATACAACAGTAAACATTCAGCATATTGAAAGTTTAAATGATGTAGTGGCTGCAATCACAGGAGTATTGGTAAAAGAGCGTATTCCTGATTCCGTATTTGATAAAGCAGATCAGGTAGAACTGGTTGATATAGAACCAATAGAATTATTAGAGTGAATGTCAGGAAAGACGGTTTCTTCAGATAATCGGAATAATAATGAGTTTTTTACTTTGGAGAAATTAACTGCATTACGTGAAATCGCATTGCGAAGATGCGCAGATCGAGTGAATTTGCTTACAGAAAATGCAAGGCTACAAAGCAAAAGTGATTACCATACGGATGAACATATCTTGGTGTGTCTTTCCGCTTCACCGTCCAATGCGAAGATTATTCGAACAGCAGCGAGAATGGCACAGGCGTTTCATGGGACGTTTACCGCACTTTTTGTTGAGACGCCAGATACGAACTTTATGGCAGAGCAGGATAAAGTCCAGTTACAGAAAAATATCCGATTGGCACAGCAGTTAGGTGCATCTGTTGAAACAAGCCATGGGGATGAAGTGCCTGCTCAGATTATTGAATTTGCAAGACTTTCGGGTGTTTCTCAAATTGTGATAGGGCGTAGTACTGTTGGTAAAAAAAGATTTTTTGATAAACCGACACTAACGGAAAAATTGATAAAAAGTGCTCCGAATTTGGAAATCCATGTGATTCCGGATACAAGCACAGGTGATAGTTACCAGGAGAAAAAAAGAAGGATTAAGCTTGATATGATGCCGATAAGTGACATCATAAAAAGTATTGCTGTGTTAATAATATCAACCATAATAGGGCTGGGATTTGCTACATTAGGTGTTACCGAGACTAATATTGTAGCGGTGTATATTTTGGGGGTTCTAGTGATTTCAGTTATCACTACAAATCGGTTATGTGGATTTTTGGCTTCGGCTGTATGCGTTTTAGTCTTTAATTTTTACTTTACAACGCCTCGTTTGACATTTATGTTTGATGATTCGAATTATATTGTGACATTTTTGATCATGTTCATAGTGAGCCTTTTGGCGGGAACACTTGCAGCAAGACTAAAGAGAAGCGCAAAACAGGCAGCACTTGCAGCATATAGAACAAAAATCCTGTTTGAGACAAATCAATTGTTACAAAAAGAAAATGATGAAGAAGCGGTTGTTCACGCAATGGCAGAACAGCTTATGAAATTGCTGAAGAAAGATTTAGTCGTATATTTGTCGGATGGAAATACCCTTAAAGAACCTACTGTGTTTCGAGTGGATGGAAGTAAAAAGAACGATTTAATAACGGAAGATGAAAAAGCAGTAGCAATCTGGGCTATGGAGAATAATAAGCATGCAGGAGCTACTACAGATACTTTGTCTAATGCAAAATGCTTATATTTAGCAATCAGAGTAAATCACCATGTTTATGGAGTAGTAGGAATTGCTATGGATGGGTATCCACTTGATGCTTTTGAGAACAGTGTTCTTTTGTCAATTCTTGCGGAATGTGCATTAGCTCTGGAAAATATAAAAAATGCAAGAGAAAAAGAAGAAGCAGCGGTGTCGGCTAAAAATGAGCAGTTAAGAGCAAATTTATTACGAGCAATATCTCATGATTTACGAACGCCCCTTACATCGATTTCTGGAAGTGCCGGAAATCTGATGGCAAACTATGCGAAAATGGATGATGAGATGCGTAGACAAACATTTGCGGATATTTATGATGACTCTATGTGGCTGATTAATCTTGTGGAAAATTTATTGGCAGTTACCAGGATAGAAGGAGGAAAGGTCAATTTAAATCAGACAATAGAATTGATGGATGAAGTAATCGCAGAAGCATTGAAACATATTAATAGAAAAGGAAAAGAATATAGTATAAAAGTTGATAGTTCAGAAGAATTGATTCTTGCTAAGATAGATGTGAAATTAGTGGTGCAAGTAATTATTAATCTTGTGGATAATGCGATAAAATACACACCAAGCGGTTCTATGATCCATATACATACTAAAAAACAAGGTAAGTGGGTAGTAGTTTCTATTTCAGATAATGGACCTGGTATTCCAGATGAGCAAAAAACCAAAATATTTGATATGTTTTATAGTGGTGCAAATAAAGTCGCAGATAGCAGAAGAAGTCTTGGACTTGGATTGTCTCTCTGTAAATCAATCGTAACAGCACATGGGGGAATGATTTCAGTATCTGATAATCAGCCTAAAGGTACAATATTTACATTTACATTACCAATCGGGGAGGCAAAATTATATGAATAAACCATTGATTTTAGTTGTGGAAGATGACACATCAATCCGTAATCTTATTACAACAACTTTGAAGACGAATGATTATCGTCATGTAGTTGCAATGAATGGGAAAATGGCTCTTATGGAAGCAACATCTCATAGACCGGATATTGTTCTTTTGGATTTGGGATTGCCGGATATGGATGGGATCGAAGTGATAAAAAATATTCGTTCATGGTCTAATATGCCTATCATTGTTATCAGTGCGAGAAGTGAGGATAATGATAAAATAGAGGCACTGGATGCTGGTGCTGATGACTATTTGACAAAGCCGTTTTCTGTTGAAGAATTGCTTGCGCGTATTCGAGTAACGCAGCGCAGAATATCTTTAATGACTGCGGAAATGATGGCAGCAAATTCTGAGTTTGTGAATGGTAAATTAAGGATCGATTATTCTGCTGGATGTGCATTTCTTGATGATAAAGAAGTGCATCTGACACCGATTGAATATAAGTTGCTGTGTTTACTTTCTAAAAATGTGGGGAAGGTTCTGACTCATACTTTTATTATGGAAAACATTTGGGGAAGAAATTGGGATACGGATATTGCTTCTCTGCGTGTGTTTATGGCAACATTAAGAAAAAAATTAGAACCGACAAAGGATTCACCACAGTATATTCAAACGCATATTGGTGTGGGATACCGAATGATAAGAGTGGAATAAAAATATTACTGTGGTGAAATGATAAATGTTAAATTTTGGTATGGCGGACAGGAATGATTTTCTGCCTTTTGTAATAAAAAAGTTATAATTCTGGAGCTAATTCATGCATCCAAAAAGAAGCGGCTTCATATTCTTTTGGTTCAGATAGTACTGGAACAGTGAGGATATCAATTGGTACATAAAGTATTTTAGCCATTTTAGCAAGGATTTCATCACGAGGTTTTCTTGCATCTGCTTCATATTGTGCAATTCTGACATCAGCAGAATCTTCCGGAAAGCCAAGTGCAATACCTAGTTCTTTTTGTGTGAGATGATTTTTCTGTCTCAAATGTTTTAATTTTCTTCCAAATGTAATCATAGTAGTAATTCCTTTCTGTAAGTTATTTTGAGTGTGTGAGGTGTCGAATCATAAATTATTCGGCACCTCTGATTTTATAGGGGATTATTCTCCAGTACTTCCGAAAGCACCGGTATCTCTTGATTCTCCGAGATCCAGAACAAAGTCAGCGATTAGAACAGGCGTGATAACCAGTTGCCCTACGCGGGTATCTTTGCGGAGTGTCTGGGATTCCGAACTAACATATTGCGAACCACCCGATTTATTATCATTGGTGGCCTATGTTTACGGTGTTGCTTGGGACAGGGTGCAGAATTGGAGAAGCATTAGGGCTTCGATGGCAAGACTTGGATTATGATAGAAGAACAATTAGTATAAATCATAGTTTGAGTTATTATCAAAAGCCTGATACCAACAAAAGTGTGTTGAGAATATCCAAACCAAAAACAGAAGCTGGGATTCGTACAATTCCAATGCTGGATGTTGTGAAAGATGCTTTTCAAATGCTTTATGAAGAACAATTGGAAAATGGTTTTAATGAAACAGAAATTGATGGAATGTCAGGATTTATTTTTTGTAATCGTTTTG
>URRQ01000042.1 GCA_900550235.1 uncultured Lachnospiraceae bacterium | reverse complement strand
TGATAATTAAATATAACAGTTATTAAATTTCCTAAAATATGTGAAATATCAACTGGAATTTATATAATACAATGCTCAAGTATTTGGTTCTTCATCTTTGCATAATAAATGATGTGCTGAATTGTTTCTTTAACCTGTTCTATTCCAATTTCTTTTTCATCATTCCCGCAGTCAATACCTAAAACACGCTTAATATTATATTCTAACCACTCCAATCTGCCGTTATCGCAATCGTATAATGTTTCCCAATCCACTGGCATATCCCCATCGGCATTTTTGTACCCCTGTAAAAAAGATTGAAATAACTGAAAATCAATTTTGCAATCTTCATATCCTGACCAGCACAATGCCAATTCAAACAATTCCATAAACGGGTTGCTATAAGATAAGCATTCCAAATCAATAATGCGATAATCATTCCCGTTCCAGAGAACATTTTTGCAGTCCATATCATTATGGCAGATTGATACGATTGAGGGGAGTTTTTTTCTTGCCTGATTGCCTTTATTTTGACTATCTTGAATAACAGGCAAAGCGTCTTTCAACATTACGTATAATTTTGGATCGGTGTTTTTCATTTCTGCAAGGTAGAAATTCCAATCAATAGACATTTCACCAAAAACTTCATTTTCATATTTTTTGTCTATACTATGAATTTCAGCAAGTACCTTTCCCATTTCTTTGCAGTGATACACTGTTATCTCATTGCACTGTAAGGCTTTTCCGGGAAAATAGTCAAATAGGTAGAAATGTTCGCCGTCTACCTCCTGCATTTTTCTTCCATCCAAAGACAATGCAGGAAGAATCTGAACACCTTGCTGCTCCAATAAAAGTTCTATCCGTTCAGCTTTTGCAAAATTATCCATAGCGGTTTCTCTTTGCATAACAAACGGATTTAGCAATTTTAGAGCGAAAGTTCCTTGTTGTGTATCAATCCTATACATCTTGTGCATAAAGCCTCCACTCAAAAGCATCGGCTTACCGATTATCTTCCAATCATATTTTTCTGCTATCTTTGTAAATATCGACACTTTATCGTCATAAAATAATTCCATCTCATTTTCTTTTTTACATTTCATTATACCTACCTCACAACTTCCGATTTAGATATGAAACTCTACAAAAACGCTGTATTTCCAAAAGAGTTTCGACTATTTAGTGTTCCAACCTTATGTATTTCCCTTTATTTTTGCCCTTACGAGCTGAAACAAGATATCCAATACGTCTATATTCTTTTAATGCTTCAATCCATTCTCCCTTTTCCATATTTTTCCTATGAATGTATCTTGTTCTTTATACGCAAGCAAGCTTCTGTGTGCATAATCCAATGTCTTGAAAGGGGCATTTGAATTAGTCCACGAATATCTTTATTACACCAATAATCAATCAGCCAAGCTGCTTCTTCATTGTCGTTTACTACATTCAACGATTCCAAGTATCCTTTTCTTTCTTCCGGTATTTTTCTTTTCAATTCCTCATAAGATAATCTTTTAAGCATTTTCTCAGTGCTTTCCCGTACTTCAAAAATATATGAATATAATTCTTCCAAATTAAGCTGTTTTGAAAAGTTTGCAATCTGCTGTTTCATGAGTTCATTTCCTGTTGTAATGATAGGTGAATTGATACGCTCTTGATAATTGTCCGCAAAAAATACTTGTTCATCTTCATTTATCACCGTATGCACAACTATATCTTCAATGCGGAAAATATGCCAAATAGAATAAGCGATCGTCTTACTATGATAACCATCAGTATTTATGAAAGGGATTGAGTTATAATCTTCTCTTAATAATTCCTCTTTGAAAGATACTAAAGTTTGCATTAACTGACTTCGTAAATGAAGCAAAGTATCGATCCCCATCTTATAAGTATCTTTCTTTTTTATTTGTACCTGCATTGTTTTATTAAGTTCAGACCATTCCTTATTCATCTTCCATTCCCTCCTCAAATTCTAATTTCAGTCATTCTTAAACCTATTTAAGTTTCCCCATTCTCATATTCTATCCGATGTTTTTACTGTCCTCGATACAAGCATTTAATTTTTGAGAAAAATCAAACCATCTTCAAATCGTTCTAACAACCATACTTTAGGTATAATCATCTTTTCCCGGTAACGCCAATATAAAAGATATAACAACAACAGAAATGGTCGTAGCTGAAATAGACTGCATATAATAATCCACTATTTCCAGTCCAAAGCTTGTAGCAACAGTATCTAAAGTCAAATACAATATCAAGGCAGCTTTTTTACTTATCCTTCCAAGTTCATACAATGCTTTTGGCAAGCCGCCAGCTATCAAATTTAACGGAAAAGACAATGCTGTTGCTATTATAAAAAACAAAACAATGCTCCCTACCGATTTGTATTGAAAGCCAAACAGTTTCATTATAGCACCACTTATCACAGCAATAATTGACAGTACAGCTATAAAAATAGTCCCACAGATTATAAATATTGTAATTTTTTCTTTATTGTCATTCCAAAATCTTTTCAAGTAAATACTCCTCTTCGTATCATCCGTCAAATAAAATCAGAAATTCATATTTCTGTTATTCTAGCACATTCCCTAATCTTTTACATTACTTTCCTCAAAAATTTAAGGGCATATTGCAATAATGCAATATACCCTCATAATCTTGTTCCAAAAAGCGTTTTCCCCAGTAAATACGCTAAAAACTCGGCGTTCCAATCATATCATACGGTGTCACCTGATAAACGTAATAATTGAGCCAATTTGTATACAAGTTATTTGCCGTAGCTCTCCAAGTCAAAAGCGGCTTTTTCGTATCATCATCATTTTCATAATAATTTTCCGGCATCTTGATCGGAAGTCCTTTTTCCTTATCTCTCTTATATTCTTTATCCAAAGTAACTCGATCATATTCCGGATGTCCCATCACAAAGATTTGACGTCCATCTTCCGCCATCGTCAGAAACGCGCCTGCCTTCTCAGATTCCGCAAGAATCATTAACCGTTCATCCGCACTGATTTTTTCAATCGGCACATCTGTATGGCGTGAGTGAGGTGCAAGAAATACATCATCAAACCCTCGAACAAGTGGTATCTTCCGATTCAATACTCTATGACGAAAAACTCCAAATAATTTTTCGTCCAACTGTACTTTATCAATTCCATAGTGATAATACAGACCTGCCTGTGCACCCCAACACAAATGCAAGGTAGACGTTACGTTTGTTTTTGTCCACTCCATGATCTGCTTTAACTCTTCCCAATAATCCACTTCTTCAAACGGCATTTGTTCTACAGGCGCACCCGTAATAATGAAACCGTCAAATTTTTCTTTTTTGATTTCTTCAAATGTCACATAAAACTTATTCAAATGACTGGTAGACGTATTTTTGGATTGGTGACTTGCCACATGAACAAATACTACGTCTACCTGTAATGGCGTATTGGATAAAGAACGCAGTATCTGAAGCTCAGTCTCTTCTTTTAGTGGCATCAGATTCAAAAGTCCTATACGGATTGGACGAATATCCTGATGCGTGGCACGATGTTCATCCATTACAAATATATTTTCTCTTTCCAGTATTTCTTTTACCGGAAGATCTTTCTGCACTCTAATCGGCATATATTCCACTCCTTACTTTTCTTTTCTCTCCTCAATCATCTGTTGATGAGAAATACCATCTTCATCTATATAGTCCACTTTTTCAAACGCATCCGAGGAACTTGGAAGCTTTTTCTTTTGAAGTTTTTGATTCAAAAACATCTCAACAAGATAATAGAATACTGCAAATGTCGGCACTCCCATTACCATTCCAACAAAACCAAACATTCCTCCTCCAAGTAAGATAGAGAACACCACCCAAAAGGCGCTAAGTCCTGTAGAATTTCCAAGGATTTTTGGTCCGAGAATATTTCCATCGAACTGCTGCAATAATAAAATAAATATCATAAAATATAAGCCTTTGATTGGTTCTGCTAACAGGATCAATATGATGCTTGGAATCGCGCCGATAAATGGTCCAAAAAATGGAATAACATTTGTCACGCCTACAACCACGCTGACAAGCAAAGTATATGGCATTTTCAAAAGACTCAATACAACAAAGCAAATGATTCCAATAATGATAGAGTCAATAATCTTACCGATTACAAATCCACCAAATATTTCATTACTTTTTCTTGTAACTTGAAGGATCAGATTTGCACGATCCTTTTGAAACAACGCATAAGTAGCTTTTTTACATTGTCCTATAAATTTTTCTTTGCTGGTCAAAACATATACGGACACAATCAATCCAATCACAATGTTAAATAACGTTTCAAAGAAGCTAATAACCCCGCTTGTAAGAGAGGACATCATTTGATTCACCTGACTGATCAGATCTGTTCTAAGCCATGTTTCCAAAGATGCCGCCGCATTTTCCAAAACTGTGTTTAATGTTCCTGATATTGCAGAATCTTTGATCGCGTGTGCTTCCAAGTATTCCATCGCATCATTCATCTGCCCCGGCAAACTGATAATCATATCTCGGATACTTTCGTATAGTTCCGGTAAAACCATATTTAACAATAAAACTACAACCGCAAGCGTAATAAGAATCGATGTAAACACCCCGATATTTCTTGCTAAACTTCGAACTTTTTTCTCATTTTTTATTTTTTCATCTAAAACAGGAATCAGATTTCTTTCTATCATCTTCACCATAGGGTTCAATAAATATGCGAATACAAGCCCCATAATGATTGGCTGAAGAATCGTTGCTACTTCCTTAAGGAATTTTGCAATATCATCGATTCGCAAAAACGCAAAATAGCACATGATACATGCCACAATTACTAAGAAATAGGTAAATCCTTTCATAAAATATGTCTTTAACTTGAATTGTGGTTCTTGAATCGTTCCTTTTTTTAGTTTTACACTTTCTTTTGACGTCATTTCTTTTTCTTCCATTTATGCATGTCTCTCTTTCTGTAAGTCATTAACCATTTTATTATAACGTGCCTTTATCTATAACGTCAAGAAAATCACTTTTATTTTACCAAAAAGCAGAGCAACACCAAACACGGCGCTGCTCTGCTTTTTATTTTTTTGTTATTTGCAAGTGAATGTCGCACACTCTGTCTCATTACAATGACATGCCTGACTGCCTTCTACACTGATTTTCCCTGCATGGCAGGCACAATGATCATTGTATTTACAATCCACAGCTTTACAATCAATTGTGCTTGTCGGCGATGCATTGGAAGAAGTTACATCTCCGTAACTTCCACTATAGCCGTCTGTCATACTGTTGCTCATGCTTTCTTTTCTCTCTTGAAAACTATCGCAACATGTATCCTGCGCATATTTTGCAGATTTTCCTCCTACCTGAATCGCATCCAAATCACATAAAAACTGTTTGTTGTGTACACATGTCTGTACGGTACATTTTAATTCCGGCATCTTACTACCTCCTTCTAACAATTTAATGCTTCAGAGATAGTATTTCCACCGAAAACTCTATTTATTCTCTTCTACTTCGATTTTACGAATTTCTTTTGTTCTAATCTCTTTGCAGATGTCATTGATAAATGTGTCAAGAGATTTCTGGCCTTCATCTCCCAAGTATCTGCTTCTTACGGAAACCACATTTTCTTCTTCCTCTTTTGCTCCAACTACAAGAAGATACGGAACTTTCTGAAGTCTTGCTTCACGGATCTTGTATCCGATCTTTTCAGAACGATTGTCCACGCTTGCACGGATTCCGTTTACTTTCAATTCCTTATTTACTTTTTCTGCATAGTCTGCATATTTTTCTGAAATCGGAAGCACACGTACTTGTTCCGGACAAAGCCATGTTGGGAACAATCCGGCATATTTTTCAATTAACCATGCTAATGTTCTCTCATAGCAGCCGAGCGCTGTTCTGTGAATGATATATGGACGTTTTTTATCTCCATTTTCATCGATATAGTACATATCAAACTGTTCTGCAAGAAGCGCATCCCACTGAACTGTGATCATCGTATCTTCTTTTCCATACACATTCTTCGCATTGATATCTACTTTTGGTCCGTAGAATGCAGCTTCACCTACATCTTCTACAAACGGAATTCCAAGTTCATTTAAGATATCGCGCATATGCTGTTCTGTTTCTTCCCAAACTTCTGCTTCACCGATATATTTCTCGCGATTTTCAGGATCCCATTTTGACAAATGGAATGTCACGTCTTCTGATACTCCTAATGTATCCAGACAATGCTTTGCAAGAGCAAGACAACCTTTGAATTCCTCTACCATCTGATCCGGACGAACGATTAAATGTCCCTCTGAAATTGTGAACTGACGTACACGTGTCAATCCATGCATCTCACCGGAATCTTCATTTCTAAATAATGTAGAAGTTTCACCGTAACGAATCGGTAATTCTCTATAAGAATGTTGAGAAGCTTTGTATACATAATACTGGAATGGACATGTCATTGGGCGAAGTGCAAACACTTCTTTGTCTTTTTCTTCATCTCCTAGTACAAACATTCCGTCTTTATAGTGATCCCAATGTCCGGAAATCTTATACAGATCGCTTTTCGCCATAAGCGGTGTTTTTGTACGAACATATCCCCACTCATTGTCTTCGATGTCTTCGATCCATCTTTGGAGTTCTTTTAACATAATCACACCTTTTGGCATGATGAGCGGAAGTCCCTGTCCGATTACATCAACGGTTGTAAAAAGCTCCATTTCTCTTCCAAGCTTGTTATGATCACGTCTCTTTGCATCTTCCAATCTTTCCAAATGCGCTGCTAATTCTTCTTTTTTCGAATAGGCAGTTCCGTAAATACGAGAAAGCATCTTATTCTTTTCATTTCCTCTCCAATAAGCTCCTGAAGAAGAAATCAATTTATATGCTTTTACGCCTTTTGTGCTCATAAGGTGAGGTCCTGCACAAAGATCCACAAAATCACCCTGCTTGTAGAATGAAATTACTGCATCTTCTGGAAGATCGTTGATCAATTTCACTTTATATGGTTCTCCCTTTTCTTCCATAAATGCAATCGCTTCTGCTCTTGGAAGTTCAAAACGTTCAATTTTTTCATTCTCTTTGATGATCTTCTTCATCTCTTTTTCGATATTTTCCAAATCTTCACTAGAGAATGGCTCATGTTCAAAGTCATAGTAAAATCCAGTATCAATAGATGGTCCGATTGCAAGCTTTGCTTCCGGATATAATCTTTTTACTGCCTGCGCCAAAATATGAGACGCTGTGTGACGAAGGGCTGCCAAACCTTTTTCATCATTGGCTGTTAAAATATTAAGTTCCGCATCTCCTTCAATCATCGTACGAAGATCTACAACTTCTCCATTCACTTCACCGGCACAAGCTGCTCTTGCAAGTCCTTCACTAATATCAAATGCAATATCCAATACAGATTTGCTTTCTGCATATTCTTTTACAGAACCGTCTTTCAATGTAATTTTCATGATTACTCTTCCTTTCCTTCTTCTTTCTCTTCTATACTTTTCTCATCTTCTTGAGATTCTTCCATCCCTTTTAAAAACATATTATGGAATTCAATCAAATCTTTTTTCAAAGAAATCGGTCGGCCAACTCTGTTCAAAAAGCAATGGTGTGTTGTTCCTTTACAGTCGATCAATCCCGTTTCTTTGTTATAAATTTCATATTCCATAGATAATTTAATGCCGTTATAAGATGTAATTTTTGTCTTGATAGATACAGTATCTCCAAAACGTGCCATTCTTAAATAGGTCGCATCTACACCAAGAACCGGACTAACAACTCCTTGCTTTTCCATCTCTGCGTATCCCATTCCAAGCTGTTCCATAAAATCTGTCCTTGCCTCTTCAAACCAACGGATATAATTGGAATGATGTACAATACCCATTTGGTCTGTCTCATAATACTGTACCTTATGCGTATAAGCATCCATTTTCTTTCGTCTCTCCTTCTTTTTAATAAACTGAATCAAAAAAACCCTTGCAATAGTCAAAACTACTGCAAGGGACGAGTTCTCTTTACTCGCGGTTCCACCCTAATTGTGCTGACAATGTCAGAACCACTTCATTACGATTATAACGGAATCACCGGACAGTTTTGCTGCCACTCAGAGGTAGTTTTCAAATGTTTCCGCGATAAGAAGCTTCCAGCCTGTGACTTCTCTCTCTGTATCCTTTCACACCTTACTCGTCTCGTCAACGTGTTTTTATATTTACATATCCAATATTATAACATTGCTTTCCTATTTGTCAATCTGCTCTTTATGAGTTTTTCTCACAACTTTTAAATAAAACCCTAAAACCGCAAAAAACTCTCTTACCATATAATTAAAAAACAATACCGGATCGCACCCCGCCGTAATACCATACACTTTCTCATAACCGTTTGCTTTTGCAAGCTTTATCGCACGATAAATATGGAAATTATTTGTCACAATACCAACTTTCTTTTCCCCTCGTTTCAAAAATTCTCGAGAAAATTTCAGATTTTCTTCTGTCGTCCTTGACTGATCTTCCATTACGATTCGCTCTTCCGGGACTTCGCATTCCAACAAATATCTGCGCATCGCAAACGCTTCTGTCACATCTTCCCCTCTTCCTTTGCCACCGGATACGATTGCAATTGTTTCGGGATTATCATGTAAATACAGTATCGCTTTATCCAATCTTCGTTTCAAGGAACCGGTAATTCGTTCTCCACGGATGCATGCTCCAAGTACAATAATAACCGGAAGCCCTTTAACCGGCATTGTCAACATACCACTTAAAATAACTATTTCCACCGCAAGGAACAAAATCAAAAAAATGCCAAACAAAATCTGTAATGCAAATACCAGTCCCCTCGGCATATACGGTACAACAATCCCAAAAACAAACTGCACAATTCCCAGCATCAGCCAAAACCATGCAAACGTTGCCTTTTTATTTTTGGTATAACATAGGATTCCTACATAATATAAAATACATAACACCGCCGCACTAAAAAATGCCTGCCTCATATTCGTATCCTCCATTATAATTCGAGACACAGTAAATCACTGTGTCTCGATATATTTTCATATTCTTTTCTATGCATTCTTTCCGCAACACTTTTTATATTTCTTTCCACTTCCGCATGGGCATGGATCATTTCTTCCGATTTTCTTCTCTTTACGGATTGTTCCAGACTGTTTCTGTTCTTTGTATAATTCTTTCTGTCTTTCCGGTGTGAAAATGTCATTCCATTGTGGAAGCTCGTATAACCAGTCAGCTTTTGCATCTACCATATTTTTGTATAATTTTTCTTTATCAAAAGCAAGGCTTACTACGGTATCTTCTTCCATCTCTTCGATTGGGTTTGGCTCCTTTAAGCTGTCATTGATTCCGTCTAAGAATCCTGTCATTGTAAATACTTCAATTCCGTATTTCTCTGCAAGTTCTTTTACAGTTCCTTTGACTTCTTCATCTGGATTTGCAAGTAACTGCTCATAAATTCCTTTTTCAATTTGAAAATATGTACCCCAAAATTTCTGTAATCCTGCTCTATCCATTTCCTGAGAATAAGCAGTATCTCTCCATTGTTCTAATAAACTCATGTCTATATTCTCCTTCTGAAATCATTTTAATGAATGTATTATACACTATTTCTCACATTTTTTCAAAATTTTTTGCATTTTTTCTTTTTTTTTTGCTATAATGGGTAATATCATGTAAAAAGGAAGATGTTTTTATGAAGAAAACAAAGCGTATTTTGGCTATTATCGGCGTAGTATTACTTGTTGCTCTATACGGAAGCACCCTCGTATTTGCAATCTTTGACCACACGAAATCTTTAGGATTTCTCAAAGCATCCATTGCATGTACCATACTTCTGCCGGTACTTTTGTATGCATATACACTTATTTACAAACTAATCAATAAAAAGGATAGAGAGGACTGAAAAACCATGGAACGACTTATGATACCTGAGGGGTATAGCTCACCGCTTTCCATAAGAGAAACGGAAGTTGCAATCAAAGAAGTAAAAGACCATTTTGAACGAGCGCTTGCAAAACAATTACATTTGACACGTGTTTCTGCTCCGCTTTTTGTAAAACCGGAAAGTGGTCTGAATGATAATTTAAACGGAGTGGAACGACCGGTCGCATTCGGAATCAAGGAACAGGAAGATGCCGTTGTAGAAATCGTACATTCTCTTGCCAAATGGAAACGCTATGCATTACAACGCTATGGATTCCATTCCGGAGAAGGGCTCTATACTGATATGACTGCGATTCGAAGAGACGAAGATACTGACAATATTCATTCTATCTATGTCGATCAATGGGACTGGGAAAAAGTGATTTCCAAAGAAGAACGAAATATGGCGACGCTAGAACATACTGTACGTCACGTATACTCTGCTTTAAAAGAAACGGAACAACATATTGCCAAACGTTATAATTACATTGAGCCAATCCTTCCGGAAGACATCACCTTTATTTCTTCTCAAGAATTAGAGATCATGTATCCAGATTGCTCTGCAAAAGAACGCGAATATCGTATTGCAAAATTAAAAGGCGCCGTATTTATTTCTCAGATTGGGAAGACACTTGCTTCCGGAGAAAAACATGACGGACGCGCACCGGACTACGATGATTGGGAATTGAATGGAGATATCATTGTCTATTATCCAACACTTGATATTGCTTTGGAACTCTCTTCCATGGGCATTCGAGTAGACGAAGCCTCCTTAAAACGCCAGTTAAAACTTGCAGGTTGCGAAGACCGGGCGGAACTTGAGTTTCAAAAATCTCTCTTAAACGGTGAACTTCCTTATACTATCGGCGGAGGAATCGGGCAATCCCGTATTTGTATGTTTTATCTTAGAAAAGCTCACATTGGAGAAGTACAATCCTCTGTATGGCCACCAGAGATGTTGAAAAAAGCGGAAGAAAATCATATTCAAATGCTGTAATAACTACATACTCAAAAGAGCGAAAAAGCATTGCTCCTTTCAAACAATGCTTTTTCGCTCTTTCTTTTACATCAACGGCGCGATCAATCTCAAAACCCGACCACACACTTTTTCCCAAAGCTTTCTTTTCCGAAGATCTGTCACAGTCACTCTCTGGCACTTTTTCAACGTCTCTTGAAAATCTTTTTCAATATCTCTTACTACTTGATTATTATAGATGAAAGTTCCACATTCAAAGTGCAGATATAAACTTCTGAAATCCAGATTGATTGTTCCTACCGTTGCGGTATCATCATCTGAAACAAATACTTTTGCATGTACAAATCCTGGCGTATATTCATATATCTGCACCCCTGCACCAATCAACTCTTCATAATATGTTTTTGCCAAAACAAACGCATACCATTTATCCGGAATATGCGGCATAATAATAATGACTTCAATCCCACATTTTGCTGCATAAGTCAGTGTTGTTATCATCTCGTTATCCAAAATCAAATACGGTGTCATGATATGCACATATTTTTTTGCATGATTCAATATGTGAAAATACACCTGCTCACCCGTATTCTCATTGTCATATGGACTATCTCCATATGGGAGCACATAACCAAGTTCCCGACGGAATTCTTCTGTCTTTGGAGTCAAATATTTCGTATAATCCTCCTTCTTTTTCTCGTAAATATTCCACATTTGCAGGAACATTACTGTAAAATTCTGAACAGCTTCTCCTTCTAACATGATTGCTGTATCTTTCCAATGTCCAAAACGTACCTTTTCATTGATATACTCGTCCGCCAGATTGACACCTCCGGTAAATGCCACTTTTCCATCGATTACACAGATTTTTCTATGGTCTCGGTTATTTTGCTGTGTAGAAAGTACCGGTTTGATTGGGTTAAACATTTTGCATTTAATACCCATCTTCTCTAATTTTTGCGGATATCGATATGGTAGAAGTGAAATGCTGCACATACCATCGTACATAAACCTGACTTCAACCCCTTCATCCACTTTTCGTTTCAGAATATCAAGAATCGCATTCCACATTTCACCGGTTTCTACGATAAAATATTCCATAAAAATAAACTTCTTGGCGTTCTCCAGTTGAATTTTCAGCTCAACAAACTTGTCCTCTCCCAAAGGGAAGTACGTAAGTTTTGTATTTCTATGTACTGGAAATCCACATACTTTTGACATATAATGAGCCAAATTTGCATTGGCCGGTTTGGATACTCTGAGCTCTTCGATCAGAGACTCATTTTGTTCCATATACTGATCTGTTTCATCTTTTAATACAAAAAGACGTTTTCTAATATAACTCGTCCCCGGCTGTATCAGCATAAAAATATAAAATGCGGTTCCTACGATCGGTATCATAAGCACAAACAAAATCCAGGACATTTTAAACGCCGGATTTTCATTTCGATTGATAATATAAACAATAACCATTACACTCAACACGATCAATCCGATGTATACGGATGTTGCGTGTTCTTCTAACATGGAAATTGTTCCAATAAAAATACCAATTTGAATCACCAGTAAAACAGCTATCAAAAACGTTCTACTGAAAATAATATGTAAAATCCCTTTTTTTGCCTTTTTTACTTGCATAGAACTCCTCTCTTTCCTATTTTCTGTCATCTACATAAAAAACATTTTAACACATTTGCATTTTATTCTCAATAAAGCTTTTCTTTTTACATAAAATAGATTACAATAGTAATAATATATAAATGGTATTGAAAGGAGTATCAAGTATGGCAGACAATAAATGGGGCAAAAAACTTTTAGGACTTTTAGCTGTTGGTGCCGCTGTCGGAGGTGCAATCGCATATTTTTCCAAAAAGAATCACAATGATGATTTCGAAGACGATTTCGAGGATGATTTTGAAGATGAAGATTTTGACCTCGACGATGATTTAAGAGATCCTTCCGACCGTGGATATGTTTCTCTTGGAGCTGAAGTCAATGATGCAGCAAAAGAAGTCGCAGAAGAAATTAAGGATTTTGCAGAAGATGCAAAAGATGCTGCAGAGGATTTTGTAGATGAGGCGAAAGACGCTGTAGAAGACCTTGCAGAAGATGCAAAAGATACTGTAGAGGAAGTTAAGAAAGCAGTAAAATAATAATAATGAACAAGAAAGGACAGAAGCCTGTGTGATGTGCCACTGTCCTTTTGTTTATTCCAAATATTCTTTCCATGCATTTGTAAGGGTCTGAATCGCTTGTATAATCTTTTCTTCAGACATATTTGCATATCCAAGAAGAATTACCGCCTGCTCTTTTTCTTTCTTTTTAATATCATAAGCTGAAAGTCCATATACTTTTATCCCTTGTTCTTTCGCTTTTTGAGTCAGTACCTTTTCCTCTTTTCCTTCTATAAAAGTCAGCAAAAGATGTACCCCTGCATTTTCTCCGGAGATACTACAATATTTTAAAAGAGGTTTCAATTCATTTACCATAATATCATGGCGACTTTTGTATAAAGCTCGCATTTTATTCAAATGCCTTTCGTAATACCCTCTTTCAATAAACTGTTGAATAATCAGTTGATCTACCCTCGATACTGTAGAACTTAAAAAGCGGGATTTTTCATTATATGCCTTCAATAAATTTTTAGGTAGCACAAGATAGCTGATTCGAATAGAAGGGGCAATGGATCTCGAAAATGTCCCTATATAAATCACCTTATCTTCACGGTCAAATCCTTGCAAAGCTGGAATCGGCTTTCCTTTATATCGAAACTCGCTGTCATAATCATCTTCTATGATATAACGCTCCTCCTCTTCCGCTGCCCATTTCAAAAGTTCCATTCTTCTTTTGATCGGCATGACAATTCCAAGCGGGTATTGATGAGATGGCATTACATAGGCAATTTCAGCGCCCGATTTACGCAATTTATCCACACACATACCTTTTCTATCCATTTCTACAACACATGTATCATAGGATAAATTCTCAAATAGTCGATACGCCTGTCGATATGTCGGATTCTCAAAAGCAATTTTTCGATTCTTCCCTAAAACCGTGGATAGGAGCATCAATAAATATTCGTTTCCCGCACCGATCACAATTTGTTCCGGTTCGCAATTTACTCCCCTCGCTTGATACAAATAACGACAGATCGTTTCTCGTAATTCATATTCGCCTTGCGAATCTCCTAGTTGAAACAAATCAGACTTATCATTACTCAATATCTCTTTTGATAATTTTCTCCATACGCTATAGGGAAAACTTTGAAGGTCTACTCCCCTTGGACTAAAATCATACTTATATACATTTTCTTCTTTTATTATTTTCTGCGCAACTGTCTCTTTCGCAGTTTCCCATTGGTATAATTCCTCAATCTGCGTCACGAAAAATCCTCGACATGCTTCCGCTTCCACATAGCCCTCTGCAAGTAATTGTTCATATGCAAGTTCCACAGTACTTCTACTAATCTCCAAATATTTAGCCAATGCTCTTGTAGACGGTAGTTTCTCGCCGCATGATATTTTTCCATTTCTTATATCGGTCTTAATATATTCATAAATCTGCTCATAAAGTGGAATTGTCGATTTCACATCCAATGTAATCGTAAGTTCGTTCATACCTCTCCTTGGGGACGTAGTAAAATGTCATTATGTTACGTCCCGAATTCACTTTTTCCCTGTCCCGTTTTGTCATTAGCCCTGTCCCTTTTGTTATTATCCCTATCTTTTGATTATCATCATTCTTTGGGGACAAGGCTATTTTCAATTGGGGACATACCTAACTTCAATTGGGGACGTAGTCAATCTTCATTTTACTACGTCCCCAATTGGTTTATTTCTGTAATTTAAATGAACTCTTCAGTGATACAATTCTGTTAAACACAAGTGCATCAGGTTTTGAGTCTTTTGCATCTACGCAAAAATATCCTTGTCTTACGAACTGGAAGCTATCATATGCTTTCACTCCGTCAAAGCTTGGCTCAAGATAGCAATCTTTTAAAATTGTAAGAGAATTTGGATTTAAGTTCAAAGAACCATCTTCTTTATTGTAAACACCTTTTTCTTCATCTACAATATTTTCATAGAGACGGATTTCAGCTTTTGTTGCGTACGGTGCCGGAACCCAATGAATAGTTCCTTTCACTTTACGTCCGGTGAATCCTGTACCACATTTTGTCTCAGGATCATACGTACAATGAATTTCTGTTACATTTCCATCTTCATCTTTTACAAAGCTTTCGCATTTTACAAAATATGCATGCATAAGACGTACTTCATTACCTGGGAAAAGGCGGAAATATTTCTTTGGTGGATTTTCCATAAAGTCTTCTCTATCAATATAAAGTTCGCGACAGAATGGAACTTTTCGGAATCCCAATTCTTCATTTTCCAAATTATTTGCAACGTCCAAATATTCTACTTGTCCTTCCGGATAGTTGTCAATAATTAATTTTATCGGATCTAATACTGCCATCATACGTGGTTTTTTCATTTTCAAATCTTCACGAATACAGTATTCAAGCATTGCATAATCTACAGAACTATTGCTTTTTGATACTCCGCAAAGTTCTACAAACATTTTAATTGATTCCGGTGTAAATCCACGTCTACGAAGCGCTGCGATAGATACAAGTCTTGGATCATCCCATCCATCGACAATTCCATCTTCTACTAACTTTTTAATGTATCGTTTTCCAGTTACCACGTTTGTCAAATACATTTTTGCAAACTCAATCTGACGTGGCGCCGGATCAAATTCACATTCTTTTACTACCCAGTCATAGAGTGGTCTATGATCTTCAAATTCCAATGTACAAATAGAGTGTGTAATTTTTTCAATTGCATCTTCAATTGGATGTGCAAAGTCATACATTGGGTAAATGCACCATTTATCTCCTGTATTGTGATGTGTTAAACGTGCCACACGATAAATAACCGGGTCACGCATGTTGATGTTAGGAGATGCCATATCAATCTTTGCACGAAGTACTTTTTCTCCATCTTTGAACTTTCCGTCTCTCATTGCTTCAAAAAGTTCCAAGTTTTCTTCCACAGATCGATCTCTATATGGACTGTTTTTTCCTGGTTCTTTTAATGTTCCTCTGTATTCACGAATTTCATCTGCACTAAGATCACATACAAATGCTTTTCCTTTTTTAATCAACTTTACTGCACATTCGTACATTGTGTCAAAATAATCCGATGCAAAGAAAAGATTATCTCCCCAATCTGCACCAAGCCATTTGATATCTTCCAAAATCGATTCCACAAACTCTGTCTTTTCTTTTGTTGGATTCGTATCATCAAAACGCATATGGAATGTTCCGTTATATTTTTTTGCCAATCCATAGTTTAAAAGAATTGATTTTGCATGACCGATGTGAAGGTATCCATTCGGTTCCGGTGGAAATCTTGTGCATACTGTATCATATACACCTTCTTTTAAATCTTTATCAATTTCCATTTCAATAAAGTTTTTTGAAACTACTTCGTTTTCCATGTTCTTCCTCCAGCTCTCATTTATATTTAGCGGCAGTATTCACCGCGCCATTTCTATTTTTCATATGATTATCTTATATAGTTTACCACAAAGTAAAGTCTCGGACAATCTTTTTCTTATAACCTTCATTCATTAGCCTATCTAATAATCTAAAATCATACTTGACTTTTCTAAAATACGCGTTTATTATGAACAATGTAAATTACATAGGATTGATGACAAGGGAGCTTGCATGGAAGCGGGCTGAGAGTGGGCTGACACCGTCCAGACCTATAACCTGATTTGGATAATACCAACGGAGGGATGCGTTATAAGAGATTTTATATCTCCTTTGTCTTCAATCGAAGACAAGGAGGTTTTTTTATGTTCAACTTATTAGTAAATGCAGATGGCGGACTTACAACTACCGGCTACGCCGTATGCATTGCCGCAGGAATTATTTTATTTATTGCCGCTCTTATTTTTGCCGGAAAAAGCTCTGAAAAGCACAAATTATCCACAAAGCAACTTGTATTTTGTGCAATGGCAATGGCGCTTGCTTTTATCACATCTTATATCAAGGTATTTTCCCTTCCTTGGGGTGGCAGCGTCACTCTTTGCAGTATGCTTTTCATTGTGTTAATCGCAAATTGGTACGGCGTGAAAGCAGGCATTCTTGTAGGTTTAGCTTATGGAATCCTTCAATTTATCCAAGAACCATTTGTTCTTTCGTTTTTCCAAGTTTGTTGTGATTATATTCTTGCTTTTGCAGCGCTTGGCCTTGCCGGATTGTTTGCACAAAAATCACATGGTCTTATAAAAGGTTATATTTTAGCGGTACTCGCACGTGGTGCGTTCCACGCATTAGGAGGTTACCTCTACTGGATGGATTATATGCCGGACAATTTCCCACAATCTTTAAAAAGCATCTATCCAATTGCTTACAATTATAGTTTCCTTTTAGCTGAAGCTGCGATTACACTTATAATCATCTCTATCCCTGCAGTTGCCAATGCATTGGGAAGAGTGAAAAAAACGGCTTTATCTTAAGCATCGTATTTCAATATTGACAAAATATGTGCCTATGCTGTATATTATATATGTTGCATCTATGCACAAGCTGCTGTGGCGCAGTCGGTAGCGCGTCGCCTTGGTAAGGCGGAGGTCACGGGTTCAAGTCCCGCCAGCAGCTTTGTATATCAGTACAGAATTTCTTTTATTTTAAAGGGATTCTGTATTTTTATTTTAACGAAATATAGGAAAAGGGGACTATAAGGGGACTAATCGAAATAACCTTTTCCTATCGAAAAACAGCACGTTCAACCGCACTCATCCATGTTCTGTTAAAACTCTCTACTCCAACATGAATCACCGGTCCTGCTGCTAAATATTCTTCATAATATCTACGGAACTTTTCACAACGATTTGGAAGCCTTAAAAGTCGCATTGCTCGCCTTTCTACTTCTCTAACCTTTTCCACACTAACTTGCAGATCTTCTCCGACTTCTTTCATCGTAAAGCGTTCTCTGTATCTCTTCCGGATGACTTCCGGACAATCTCCTGGTAACTGATCTACCGCAATCCACAATTCACGCCCCATAGCTTCGCAATCTAAGCGCTCTATGCATTCCTCTTCTATGTTTGTTGGTGATGCAATCATATCTCCCAAGGTCAGTTCTTCCT
>URRQ01000041.1 GCA_900550235.1 uncultured Lachnospiraceae bacterium | reverse complement strand
TATAACATGGAACGGAGAGGAGATGGTTGTCGTTAGCCATCTTTTTCTCTTTTTATGGAAAAATTTTAGGGGCAGATTTGACTCGTATGAGTCAAATCTGCCCCTGTTTGGAACTATCTATTTCCCGACAGCCCCTTTTTTAGATAAGATTTAAAATTTTATCGACAATTGCTTTCGCTACTTCATCTTTTGTAAGAATCGGCAACTCCTGTTCGTCCTTTTTGGTAATCAAAGTTACGATATTAGTGTCTGTTCCGAATCCGGCGCCGGTTTGTTTTAAGTTATTGGCGACGATCATGTCTAGATTCTTTTTCACAAGTTTGGCACGAGAGTTGTCAAGCATGTTTTCTGTTTCCATAGAAAAACCACATAAGAACTGACTTTCTTTTTTGTGTTCTCCAAGATATTTTAAAATATCTTCTGTTTTTTCTAAATCTAATGCAAGAGCATTGTCAGATTTTTTCATTTTTTCAGAGGCAACGGTCGCCGGACGGTAATCCGCAACAGCGGCAGATTTGATGATGATGTCTTGCTCTTTTGCATGAGAGGTGACAGCATCAAACATCTCTTTGGCAGAAACGACCGGTATGACAGTTACAAATGGCGGTGGAGTTAGATTCGTTGGTCCACTGACCAATGTAACATCGGCCCCTCGAAGCATACAATGTCTGGCAATGGCATATCCCATTTTCCCGGTAGAGTGATTGGTAATATAGCGGACCGGGTCGATGGATTCTTGTGTTGGCCCGGCGGTAACAAGTACTTTTTTCCCTGTCATATCTTTCTCAAAGGCTAATTCACGTAAAATGTATTGCAGCAGAACCTCCGGATCGGGAAGCTTACCTTCTCCAACATCTCGGCAGGCAAGAAATCCGGTTGCAGGTTCGATGAGTTCAAACCCATACTGTTTCAAAGTCTTCATATTATCCTGCACAATAGGATTACGATACATCTGCGTATTCATGGCCGGAGCCACGAACTTCTTGCAGGTACATGCAAGAACGGTAGTCGTCAGCATGTCATCTGCAATTCCATGCGCCAGTTTTCCGATCACATTGGCAGTTGCTGGAGCGATCATGACCACATCGGCGCGTTTCGCAAGCGCTACGTGTTCCACATGGAATTGAAAATTTCGGTCAAAAGTATCAATCAAGCATTTATTATTTGTAAGTGTCTCGAAGGTAATCGGAGTGATAAAATTGGTTGCATTTTGTGTCATGATCACGTGAACATCACAGTGAAGTTTGACTAGCATACTTGCAAGATTCGCAATCTTATATGCTGCGATCCCTCCGGTTACGCCGAGCACGATAGTCTTTCCTTTTAACATAGGATACCTCCGTCTTTCAGAATTTTTATGTGTCTATCATATCACATTCTGAATCGCAGGGCAAAAAAATATTGCTCTTGGGGAATGTGGCGTGCTATAATGACGCAGTAATTGTATTGTATCCCGTCAGGGAATAATAACAAGGAGGAAAAAAAATGAATCAAGTAAAGACAGGCGTAAAGCCACACTCACAGGTACTTGGCCTTGTACAGGTTGCACTTTTCGCAGCACTGATTATCATCATGGCCTTCACCCCATTTCTCGGATATATCCCTCTTGGATTTACAAGAGCGACCATTATCCACATTCCGGTCATTATAGGTGCTTTGACATTGGGACCGAAAAAAGGAGCAATCTTAGGATTTGTATTTGGAATGACAAGTTTGATCAATAATACGATGAATCCGACAGTTACTTCTTTTGTATTCTCACCATTTTACGAGTTGGGAGAAATACACGGTGGAATCGGCAGCATCATTATCTGTTTCTTACCACGTATATTAGTTGGAGTTATTCCATATTTTGTATACCGCTTTTTGAAAGAAAAATGCAATCTCTCTATGGTTATGTCGTTGGGAGCAGCAGGGCTTGCAGGTTCTTTGACCAACACACTGCTCGTAATGAATCTGATTTTTGTATTTTTCAAAGATGCTTATGCGGCCGCAAATAATGTTGCGACGGAAGCTGTGTATGGATTTATCTTATCTATTATCGGAATCAATGGAGTACCGGAAGCAATTGTAGCAGCGATCATCACTGCATTTGTGGGCAGGGCATTACTGAAATCAAGGATTGTAACAGGCTAAGGAGGAACTATGATTTTAGCAATTGATATAGGAAATACTAATATCGTCATCGGATGTTGCGATGATGAAAAAATATATTTTATCGAAAGACTTTCTACGAATATTCCGAAGACAGAACTGGAATATGCCATCAGTTTCAAAAATGTCTTAGAGATATACGGAATTGATCCGGCGCAGATTGAGGGAGGAATCATCTCTTCCGTTGTGCCGCCGATCACCAATATCGTCCGTTCTTCTGCGGAAAAAGTATTGGGAAAACCAGTAAAGATCGTAGGACCTGGTGTGAAAACCGGGCTAAATATCTTGATGGATAATCCGGCACAGGTAGGAAGCGATCGTATTGTAAATGCAGTGGCAGCTATCAATGAATATCCGGTACCGCTTATTATTATTGATATGGGAACTGCAACTACATTTTGTGTGGTAGATGAAAAGAAGAATTATATTGGAGGCATGATTCTTCCGGGAGTCAGAATTTCTTTGGATGCACTGACATCAAGAACTTCTCAGTTGTCCAGAATCAGCATCGAAGCTCCGAAGAAAACAATCGGAAAGAACACTATTGACTGCATGAAAAGTGGAATCATTCATGGCAATGCAGCATGTATCGATGGTATGGTTCAGAGAATTGAAAAAGAACTGGGCAAAAAAGCTACCGTTTTGGCAACAGGAGGACTTGCAAAGAAGATCGTGCCATATTGCGAGCAGGACATCGTGATTGACGATGAATTATTATTAAAAGGATTACGTTTGATCTATAATAAGAACAAATAGTTGGAGAATTATGCGAAATTATAAAATGACGATTGCCTATGATGGAACAAAATATCAAGGCTGGCAGCGTCAAAGTAATACAGAACTTACAGTACAAGGAATTTTGGAGACAACGATCAGCCGACTGATTGGATATGGCGTGGAGATTGATGGATCCGGGCGGACAGACGGAGGTGTCCACGCATGGGGACAGGTAGCGAATGTAAAGCTTTCCGGAAAAATAGATGCCACAGAGTTTCAAAGAAGACTTAATGAAATGCTGCCGGAGGATATTTGGATTCGACAGGTGGAATTAGTAAAAAACAGTTTCCACAGCCGTTATAGCGCCAAAGCCAAAACGTATGAATATCTAGTGGATCAGAGAGAAAAACCATGTGTTTTCACGAGAAAATATTGTTATCATTTTTCAAAAAAATTGGATAGAAATGCAATGCAAAAAGCTGTGGATCTCTTGATCGGAACACATGATTTTGGGGGATTTACAGACAAAAAAGATGAAAAATCAATGGTGCGGACAATATATCAGATTGAGATACTGGAAGAGTCGGGAAAGATTCGCTTTGTGTTCCATGGAGATGGATTTCTCTACCATACGGTGAGGATCTTGACCGGAACGTTATTGGAGATTGGAAACGGAGAAAAAGAACCGGGAGTGATCCGACAGATTTTTAAATCGAAGAACCGGGCAGAAGCAGGGTTCCTTGCTCCGGCAAATGGTCTATGTCTAAAAGAAGTTCTATATTAGGAGGAAGAAGAGATGAAGTTAATTTCTTGGAATGTCAATGGAATCCGCGCTTGTGTACAAAAAGGATTTTTGGATTTTTTCAAAGAAGCGGATGCAGACATTTTTTGTATTCAAGAAAGTAAGATGCAGGAAGGTCAGTTAGAACTGGAACTTCCGGGATATCATCAGTATTGGAATTATGCAGAGAGAAAAGGATATTCAGGAACTGCTATTTTTACAAAGCAAGAGCCTCTTTCTGTTATGTATGGTATGGGGATAGAAGAGCATGACAAAGAAGGCCGAGTAATCACACTGGAGTTTGAAGATTTTTATTTTGTGACAGTCTATACTCCGAATTCACAGAACGAGCTTGCACGGTTGGAATATCGTATGCAATGGGAAACAGATTTCCTTATATATTTGAAAAAACTGGAAGAGAAAAAGAACGTGATTTTCTGTGGAGATCTGAATGTGGCTCATCAAGAGATTGACTTGAAGAATCCGAAAACCAATCGAAGAAATGCAGGATTTACAGACGAGGAGCGAGGAAAATTCACGGAATTATTGCAAGCAGGATTTATTGATACGTTCCGTTATTTTTATCCGGATCAAGAGGGAATTTATTCTTGGTGGTCTTATCGATTTAGTGCGAGAGCAAAAAATGCGGGCTGGAGAATTGATTATTTTATCGTATCAGAAGGTTTGAAAGATCGCTTGGTAGATGCCAAGATTCTGACAGAAGTTTTTGGATCGGATCATTGTCCGGTAGAATTGGATATTAAATAGAGGTAGGGAAAGAACATGAGGATTGAACTCGAACATACAGCGGCAGTTGCTATCGATTATCAAGAAAAATTGATACCTGTCATGGATAAAAAAGAACAACTAATGGAACATAGTAAGATTCTTCTGGCAGGACTTCGAACACTTGGAGTTCCGATCACGGTTACACAGCAATATACAAAAGGCCTGGGGATGACTGATTCATCTTTACAGAAGGTCATTGGAACAGAAGAATATAAAGAAAAGATTACATTTAGCGCTATGGAAGTAATTCGAGAAGAAATACAGGCAAAAAAATACATTCTCCTTTGTGGAATTGAAGCGCATATCTGTGTATTGCAGACTTTGATCGATTTGAAAAAGGAAGGATTTATTCCTGTGCTCGTGGAAGATTGTATCTCGTCACGTACTGCGTATAATAAAGAGATAGCAATCGAGCGTGCGAAACAGGAAGGCGCGATTATTACAACATATGAAGCGATTTTGTTTGAAATGTTGAAAGTAGCAGGAACAGAAACAAGTAAAAAAATACAGAGGCTGGTAAAGTGATTACCAGCCTCCGTCTAATCCAATGATCTGTCCGGTCAGATAATTGTGTTTGGCTGTCAGATCATAGACAAGTTCGGCCACTTCTTCACAAGTACCAAAACGACCGGCAGGAATCTCTTCTTCTAATTCTTTTCGTTCTTCTTCGTCCAGTTGCCCATTCATTACAGTATCGATAGCGCCGCAAGCGATGGCATTGACTTGAATATTGCTTGGAGCCAGTTCTTTTGCCAACGCTTTTGTTAATCCATTGACTCCGGATTTGGTTGCAGAATAGGCTGCTTCGCAAGATGCGCCTACGCTTCCCCAAATGGAGGAAATGTTCAGGATTTTACCGGATTTTTGGGAGACCATATGTGGAATGGCAGCCCGGGAACAGTAAAATACAGAGGATAGATTCGTCTGGAGAATGCGATTCCACTCATCATCTGTCATATCACACAATAATCCAATGTGTGCAATTCCGGCATTGTTGATCAAAATATCAATGCCGTTACATTTTTCATGAATCGTTTGAAACATCTGCCGCACGTCCTCTGGATTCCCAATATCACCAATCAAAGGAATGCAAGAAGATGTATAGTTTCCGTTAGAGATAAAAATCTGTTCGACTTCTGATTTCACAACGTATAGATCCTCTGTAGAGCGGTTACAATTGATAAACAGACGACAATTCTCTTGGGCAAAACGTAGTGCAATGGATTTTCCAATGCTTCGGGACGCTCCGGTAATCAATATATTTTTCATAGCAATATGCCTCCTATTTTTATCAAAGAGTTGAAACAATAGTAGCATGCATGTGTTGTTTTTTCAAGGTCAAGATGTTATGATAAATATATCTCGATTTGAGAGGATTCTTGCATGGAAATTGTGGATACAGGGTTTATCCCGGAAAGGACACCGGAATGATTGAAAAGGCAATCGCATTTGCGACAAAGGTTCATGAAGGACAGGTTCGAAAAGGTACAAGCAGACCATACATTGTGCATCCGTTGGAGGTTGGTGATATTGTATCACAGATGACGAAGGATGAAGAAATTATTGCTGCGGCTATCTTGCATGATACGATCGAAGACTGTGATGGGATAACGGAGGAAGTGCTGAAACAGGAATTTGGTGCAAGAGTTGCCTCAATGGTAGCGCATGAAAGTGAAGACAAGACAAAGTCTTGGAAGGAGAGAAAAAGTGCGACAATAGAATATTTGAAGCACGCTCCACGAGAACTTCAATATATCGGATTAGCGGACAAGCTTTCTAATATCAGGGATATCAGTCGGGATTATCCGGTGTATGGAGAAGAGCTTTGGAATCGTTTTCGCATGAAAGATAAGAAAGTGATCGGGTGGTATTATATTGAGATTATGAAATCACTGGAGAGCTTAAAAGGAATGTCAGCTTATGAGGAGTATTGCCAGCTTGTAAAAGCGAATTTTTGGGAAAATTATTGATAAAAGAGGAAAAACAAATGAAAAAGCGAATTCTAATGATTGGTACAGGCGGTACCATTGCGTCAAAACAGACAGACAACGGACTTTCACCGGGGCTGTCTTCTGAGGATGTGTTATCCTATATTCCACAAGTCAAAGATGTGTGTGAAGTAAAGACAATGCAGGTTTGTAATATTGACAGTACGAATGCAACACCGGAGCATTGGAAACTTCTCACAAGAACAATTGAAGAGCAGTATGACAAATACGATGGTTTTGTAATCTGCCATGGAACGGATACACTTGCTTATACAGCGGCTGCATTATCATATATGATTCAAAATTCACGCAAGCCGATTGTAGTCACAGGAGCACAAAAGCCTATCAATATGGATGTAACCGATGCGAAGACCAATCTTTTGGATAGTTTTATCTATGCGGCAGATGACGATTCACAAGATGTGAATATTGTGTTTGACGGAAAAGTCATCGTCGGTACAAGAGCAAAAAAGGTCCGCGCTAAAAGTTACAATGCATTTGAAAGTATTAATTATCCATATGTGGCAGTAATCCAGGATGGAATGGTGATCCGATATATTCCGACAACGCCGCATAAGTACCGTGTTCGTTTTTACCATGAGATGAAAAACAGCATCTATGTGTTGAAATTGATTCCGGGAATGAAGTCCGATATTTTGTCGTACATTTTTAAAGACTATGATTGCATCGTGATTGAAAGTTTTGGTGTCGGAGGAATGCCGGATAGTATCGTACATGAATTCTACGAACAGATGGAAGAGTGGAAAGAAAAAGGAAAGCTTGTCGTTATGACAACACAAGTTGCCAACGAAGGAAGTAATATGACAGTCTATGAAGTTGGTCAGAAAGTCAAGCAGGATTTTGATCTTGTGGAATCCTATGATATGACATTAGAAGCAACTATTACAAAATTGATGTGGCTGATGGGGCTTCCGGGAATGACATATGATGAAATGAAAAAAGAATTTTATAAGATGGTCAATCATGACATATTATTTACGAGATAGTGAGGTTTGGAGATGGATAAAGAGAGATTTATCAAAGAATACAGTTTAATCACAGTAGGTATTTTTATTATTGCAGCTGCCGTGTATTTCTTTATGATTCCAAGTAATGTAATCGTGGGAAGTTTGTCAGGTCTTGTAATTGTGTTGGAGAATTTTATTCCCCTTCCGATTTCTGTCATGACATTTGTATTGAATGCAGCGCTTCTTGTAGTGGGATTCCTTGTGATCGGAAAAGAGTTTGGAGCTAAGACAATCTACACATCAATAATGCTTCCGGTATTTTTGTTTGTATTTGAGCATGTAGCGCCAAATAACAAATCGTTCACAGACGATATTTTATTAGATACGATTACATATATTTTGGTTGTAAGTGTAGGACTTGCCATGTTGTTTAATGCAAACGCATCTTCCGGTGGTTTGGATATCGTGGCAAAAGTAGTTAGTAAATTCACACACATTGAAATTGGAAAAGCGATGACAATTACAGGAATGTGTGTTGCAATCAGTTCGATGCTTGTATATGATACAAAAGTTGTAGTACTTAGTATTCTTGGTACGTATGCCAATGGAATTGTTATTGATAATTTCATCAGTGGATTCAATCGCAGAAAACGTGTTTGTATTTTGACTGATCGTTATGAAGAAGTATTGGACTTTATCAATAATACATTGCATAGAGGGGTGACGCTCTATAATGCAACCGGTGGATATAATAAAAAAGAGCGAACAGAGCTTCAGACAATTTTGACACAGAATGAATATGGAAAATTATTGGAACATATGCATGGTGAAGATATCAAAGCATTTGTGACAGTATCAACAGTAAATGAGGTGATTGGAGAATGGAACAACAAAAGGAAATAAAAAAATATGAGTATATCTTGTTTGACTTAGATGGTACGTTGACAGATCCAAAAGAAGGAATCACAAAGTCTGTCGCATATGCGTTAGAGGCTTATGGGATTCATACAGAAGATTTGGATAGTCTGTGCAAATTTATCGGTCCGCCTTTGAAAGAGTCCTTCATGGTATATTATGGAATGGACGATGCACAAGGAGAAGAGGCGGTTGCAAAATACAGAGAGCGATTTTCGGTGACAGGACTTTTTGAAAATAAGGTATATGAAGGAATTTCATCTATGCTGGATTCATTGAAAAAATCAGGAAAGACATTAATCGTAGCGACTTCAAAACCGGCTGTATTTTCTAAACGAATTTTAGAGCATTTTGATCTGATGAAGTATTTCACCTTCTTATCGGGAAGCGAACTTGATGGAACTAGAGTGGATAAGGCAGAAGTGATTGCTTATGCGCTGCAAAAAAATGGAATTACAGATCGTTCCCAAGTGTTGATGGTAGGAGATCGAGAGCATGACATCATAGGAGCCAATAAAAACGGGATTGATTCTGTGGGTGTGTTGTATGGATACGGATGCAGGAAAGAATTTGAAGATAATCAGGCAACGTATGTAGCGGAGTCTGTAGAACAGTTAAAAGAGATTTTGATATAGCAAATAAAATATAGTGATATGATCTGACTAGAAAAGATTTACGGCGGTTACAGTGTTCTGTAACCGCCGTATTGTAACTAAGAAAGTAATTTGTTTATTCAGAAATGAAATCAAGAATAGCTTCTCTTGTTTTCTGATAGTAGTCTTTTTCAAGATACATTGCGTGTCCGGCACCATGTAAGTGAAGAAGTTTAGAACCTTCCGGAAGTTCTTTTACTGCCTGGTAGCAACGATCAATATTTACATAGAAGTCATTGTCACCAGTAACGATTAATACAGGAACTTTAACAGCTTTTGTATCAATTAACCAACCATCTCCGATTTCCATGATTTCTTTAGCACCACCGTTTGGACGTCCATGACCACCGTCTTGTGCATATGTATGGTCTACCCACATACCGTGAAGTTCTGGTTCAACTGTATCGAAATCAGTAACAAGATCGTTTGTTCCAGGTACATGCTGCCATACACGGATTACATAACCATAGTTGAGCTGTGAAAATGGTTCTGTCATCGGAACCGGATCAAATGCGCCACCGAAGCAAGGTCCGAGCCATACAACTTTGTGTAATAATTCAGGACGCTGCGTAGCAACTTTTGATGTTGTCATTGTTCCCCATGACCAACCGAGAAGATCACATTTTTCTACGCCCTGAAGCTCGCAGATTTTTTCAAGAGCATAAATTTCATCTTCAGCTGCATGCTGAGTCGTTACTACCCAACCATCATCGTATTTGTCTGACTGTCCATATCCGCTCAAGTCCAGACGCCATACAGTATAACCATTTTTTGCAAAGTATTCACATACACTATAATCTTTGTATTTCATATCAAATACGTGCTGTGTATATGTAAGACCATGAACCATTAAAATGTTTTTGTCTTGCCAGCTTGCAGGACACCAGAATTTTGTAAGGTATAAATTCTTGCCATCATCTTTCCTCTTAAGTTCTACTTGTTCACATTCGTAACGCATAATTCAATACTCCTTTCTTATTTAGAAATTATCTCCAATTTCTTTATCTGCTACTATCATACTACCGATATTCAAATAACGCATTATTCAGAAAGTAGAATTGTTGAGAAATTGTGCATCTGTTAATTGTGCACAAAAAAATGATAAAACCCCTTGTTTTATAATTAAAAACTAATAAAAACATAGAGGATGGCGGGTGATGTAACGATTTGATGTTTATAGATAAAAAAGGAATTAGGACAACAGAAAACACTATACGTCGTTTCCTTCGATATTTGTCATAAGACGGTCGAAATCACTCTGGTATGTTCGGTCCTGCAAAACACGGAATTTTTCAAATTCACTTTCTGCAAATGCCTTTGCGATGGCAGCAGTCACTTTGCCTTTGTCCTGCGAAACATCTGTCTTACGAATACGCCCTTGCGGAGCATTTTTCCAAGTTGTCAAGCTCATGTTGGGTTTAGTGCTATTGACTCGTTCATAAATAATCTCAGCCGCCGTATGATGAGTGACAGCGTAATGGAGCTTATTCTGTACTGTGGAAAAAAACTCTTTTGTAATAGGGCTGTTCACATCGTAGTCGGCGCTGCATTGGGAGTAAATGTCCGTGATTTTTTGATAAAAACGGCGTTCGCTAGAGCGAATGTCCCGAATACATTCCAACTGCTCTTCAAAATAGTCTTTACCAAAAAGGTTTTCAGGTTCTCGCAGTTGCGCATCGTCCATCACATATCCTTTGATAATAAATTCTTTTAATACCCGATTTGCCCAAATGCGGAACATTGTAGCCTTTTTAGAATTAACACGGTATCCAACAGCAATAATGGCATCCAGATTGTAATAGTTTGTATTGTACCGCTTGTCGTCTGCCGCAGTTGTTTCCATTTTGGAAACAACTGCTTCTTTCTGCAATTCGCCGGATTCAAAGATATTTTTCAAATGTTTTGAAATAGCCGCCTTTTGCACTTCAAATAATTCGGCCATTTTTGCCTGCGTAAGCCACAAGTTTTCCTGATATAAAAGGATTTCAACCCGAACTTCACCATTATCAGTTTTATAAAATAGGATTTCTCTTGTTTCATAAGAGGTTAGCCCATATTTTTCGTTCATATCCATTCCCTTCCTATTCTTCGCTTTTGTGTCCTGCTTTTTATATCAGCTTACTACTCGCTTCATATTGTAACCTAAATAACTCCAATCTATATTTTCCAATATATTATTTTAATTCCCCTGAATCAATCGCTATTTAAAACTCCACTAAAAACTTTTTCTCCAATCGCAATCGTAGAGTTTGGAATCTCTCATTTTGTATTGTTACCAGAGAGAAAGACCGCCACTTTGAAGGTGACGGCCTTTTAAGGGATTAATCTATGGGATTATAGTATTAACATGTTATTCCAAAAGCTCTGGCATCGGGTTGATACCCATGGCAATGAAGATTCCGACAATAGTAGCTACAATAGCACAATAGATAAATGCCGGAATAATATTGGTACGGATTAATTTTCCTTCATTCCCATTTGTTCCTGTTGTTGCGCACACGGACACAATGTTATTGACGCATACCATGTTACCGATTGCGCCACCCATATTTTGAAGAGCAACAATCAGTACTTGAGGCAATGCAACAATGGTGGCTGTCTCAAACTGAAGAGATGAGAACAATGTATTGGACACAGTACATGATCCGGACATAAATGCGCCTAATACGCCGATAACAGGGGCAACGATAAAGTAAGCGCCTTGGAAAATATTCGCTAAGGCTGTTGCCATCGTATAAAGCATACTACTGTTTGCAAATGTAAATTCTCCGTCAAAGCCAGCAACGGCAATGGCGCGTCCGATGTCTGCATTGCTTGTAAAACGATATAGATTGACCATGGCAACACCGAATAAAAGTGCAATAGCAGCACCGGATACTTGTTTAACGGAATCTTTTAAAGCGGATACGGATTCTTCTTTTTTCATTTTATGTAAAAAGATTGTTACGATTGCAATCAGCATAAACGGCATAATTCCTGGATTCCATAAGTATTTAAAGTCCCAATTAATATTTTCAAAACCTAATATATTGTGTACGTGAAGAATAAATGGCTCACTATTTAATATAGGCTTTAAGCCAAAGAAGTCTACACGACTCAATACAAGGATAATTCCGATGATGACATATGGCAGCCAAGCCATAAATGGAGACATACTTTTTTCTTTTGCTTTGGCAACCTGCTGAGTTGACATCCAAGAAGAGTCACCCCATTCTTCCATTCCATCAAAGGTCCAGACTCCTTTTGGCATTAGGAATCCTCTTTTAGCTGCAAATATGAGAATCGCAAGGGAACCAAGAAAAGCAACCATGGAAGTAAGCTCAGGGCCGGCAAAAATTGCCATTGTGATATATATTACAGCGATGGTAGCACCAGAAAACAAACAAAATGGAATCGCAGGTAAAGCGTCCTTAAAACTCTTATTTTTTCCAAAGATTTTTGTCAAAACACAAACACCGATGATAATAATAAAGAAGCCACCGATCATGTGAGGGATACAAGACCATTTTGTTAATAAAGCTGTAAACTTGTCAGGATCTCCACCGAGGTGTGCAACAGCAGAAGCTACTGTTGAAGAAGCTGTTAATGTAGGGACACCTACCGGCCCTGGAACTACTGGCGTAGAATTATATATTAGACATACAGCAGCGGCGGCAAGTGGTGGGAATCCAAGACTGATCAAAATAGGAGCAGCAAGTGCAGCTGGAGTACCAAATCCGGCAGCTCCTTCGATAAATCCGGCAAAAACATAACCGATAAGTATGGCTTGGATACGAGCATCGCGGGTTATGTTGGAAAAAATACGATTGATGGATGCCATGGCTCCTGATTGTTTCAATACATTCATTAATAATATAGCGCCAAAAATAATAGAGAGAGTTTCCAAAGCGCTCAGAAATCCGGAAAGTGTTCGCGCGCTAATTTCCAATGCGCTCATTTTCCAGACAAAGCCTGCTACGAGACAAGCAGCGCCCCACGAAACAGGGAGTGCCCGTTTGGCAGGCCAATTAAATCCTATCATAAATACAACTGTAAGAAGAATTGGTAAAGCGGCAATAAAAGCATACATAATAATTACCTCCTAATATGATTTTGTGCAGATTAATACCACACAAAGACTTAGTAAAAAAATACAGTATTTCTGACGTTTCTACAGAAAGCGTACCAAGAGAATGAAAAGTTTTCACCTAACGGAAAAATGTTATGTTGGAAATATATACAAGGAGGTGATTGTGTTTAAGATTTCAGAGAAAAAGAGAGCGCTCAAGAGAAAAAAAGTGTACAAAAATAGTACATTATTTAAAAGTGTTCAAATAGAGAATCTTTATAGTTGAATATAGAAAATAGCTATAATATAATCAAAATTGAACAAAGCATAAAGAGTTAGAGAAGAAATTCTTATCAAAATTGTCGAAATTTTGGTGAGCAAAGGAGAGTGTATATGTCGAATAATATGATTACTAAAGAGGCGCTTGCCAATGCTTTAAAGGAATTACTGGAAAAACAACCTTTATCGAAGATTTCTGTCAAATGTATTACAGATTATTGTAATATAAGCAGAAACACATTTTACTATCACTTTAAAGACAAGTATGAGTTAATCAATTGGATCTTCTATACAGATATGTTGGAAAATGTGAATACGTTTAATGATCCTTCAAAATTGACAGAGAGTTTTGTAAAAGTTTGTAAGTGCCTTTATGCAAATAGAAAATTCTATCTTGCATGTTTTCAGTATGTGGGTCAGAATTCCTTATTTGATTATTTGTATGATATTTATTACGAGTTATGGAAAATAAATATTGATGTAGGGTATTCTGAGTGCGGCTTCAAATTGTCGGAGGGGGAGCTTAGCTTGATGGCGAAGCTGAAAGCTCATGCGCTTGTTGGAATTATCGAAGATTGGGTAAACGATGGAATGCATGACAATTATATGAAATTTTTTGAACAAATTAAGGAAATTTTGGATTCGGAAGCTTCCGGATACTCACTTTTATCAAATCAAAGAATGATGGAAAATCGTTCAGAGCGTTTTGATAAAAATCCCATAAGAAAGAAGAGCTTAAGAATATGTTAAATGAGAAGGAATACATTTATTCATTTCCGGAAAGTGACATGCCTCATAAAAATAATCTGATTCCTTTTATAAACTATCATAAAGAAGCTCCAAAAAGGTGTTTGGATATGTTATTGGCGAAATATAAGGGAGAGCCATTTCAAAGTGAAGTAATTATGGAAGAACCTGAAAAGTGCTCGGTACCATATCTTGGATGCAGACTTGAGGAAGCAACTATTTTACTTGTGACAGATGGTGGACTTGTTCCAAAAGGAAATCCAGATAAAATTCCTTCTACTAATGCAGGAAAATATGGTGTATATAGTATAGAAGGGAAAAAAGGACTATCTCATGAAGAATATGAGGTCAGTCATCAGGGATACGATACTACATATGTTGAAGAAAATCCGAATAGACTTCTTCCGGTAGATATTCTGCGTGAATTGGAAGAAGAGGGAAGGATTGGAGAATTATATGATAGTTTTATCTCAACAGCCGGAGTAATGACGTCGACAGAAAAAAGTATATGCCTGGGGAAGAAAATTGCAAATTATGTAGTGTCTCATCCGATCGATGCGGTATTGATCGCATCGGCGTGTGGAACAAGCACAAGATGTGGAGCATACATCGGGAAAAAAATAGAAGAAAAAGGCATACCGGTAGTTCAGGTAACGAACTTAACACAAATCTCTGCGGATATCGGAATCAGGCGGATTATCAAAGGTAATAATATATGTTATCCATGTGGTAACCCATTGCTATCAGAACAGGGAGAATATGTATATAGAAGACAGTTGTTGGAAAATACACTTGAGTTATTGGAAGAGATGCCCAAATAAGGGTGTCTCTTTTGTGAATTATAGGGAATATTACACATTAAATATGTGTAATAGAATTAAACAATTTGTTTTTTTGTGTATTGTAACAATGTATCATGTGCTTTTACAATAAAGATACAGTAGATTTCTGACAAAGAAAGAAATATTCGTACGTTGCAATATCTCAATTAGAAAGGAGTAAGGGATATGAGTAAAAAACTGCAAATTGATTATATCCGTGTGCGAAAGGTACAGTTTGGGGATGTAACAAGTTTGAATGCTGGAGTCTTGACAATCAACAAGGAAGAACTTATGGAACTTGCCAAAAGTGAGCTCTTTGGAACGTTAGATATCAAACTTGCAGTTCCGGGAGAAAGCTGTAGAATTCTGGGTATCCATGATATTATGCAACCTCGTTGTAAGGCAGATGCTCCGGAAACATCTTATCCAGGAATTTGGGGAAAATTGGCTCCAATGGGTGAAGGAAGAACAGTAGCGTTAAAAGGTGTTGTTGTTTCTGACATTTATTATGCGAAGTGTAATATCAAATATTACATGGATATGGGTGGAGAATGTGCAAAATATACGAACTTCTCGAAACATTATCATGTAATTCTTGATGCTACACCTGCGGAAGGAGTAAATGATGCCAGTTATGCAGAGGCATTGAAATATGCTTCTTTAAGTATCAATGTCTATTTGGCAAAATTAGGAATTACATTAGAGCCGGATGAAACAGAAGAGTTTGAGATGGGACCGGTAGGTCCTGGATCAGATGGGAAACCGCTTCCAAAGGTTGCTTATCTTGTTACGCATATGGCATCGCATGATACATGGAATTTTCTTATGTATGGACAAAGTGCAATCGGATTTCTTCCAACGATTATCCAACCGACAGAAATATTGGATGGTGCGATGATTTGGCGTTATTGGGAACCGAATTATTATTTGCAAAATGAAGTGTATTTGAAAGAACTTTTAAGAAGACATGGAAAAGACATAGAATTTGTTGGAATGGTTATAGCAAACAATGTTATGAAAATTGACGGAAAAGATACAATGGGTATGATGGCGGCGACGCTCTGCAAGGAAACATTGAAAGCGGATTGTGTGATCGTGAATAAATCCGGAATGGGACACTGTCAGTTAGACTCGGCACTTGCATTCAATTGGGCAGAAAAAATGGGAATGCCTTGTGTTATGAATTTATCGGCTGTTTCAAATGATAAGCCGGGAGACATGTTGGTTATATCTGATTCGAAGATCGATGCAGTAATCAATAGCGGACGTAATTATGATTTACATCATCCGCGAGTAGAGCGAGTGATTGGAGAAGGGACAAATGTTCCGAGTTTGATGGGTGTTGATGTAAAAGGTCCATTTACTCATACAACGAATTTTGCATATCAGGGAATCTGGTCACAGCTCGGAGATTGTTATGTGACAACAGATAGTGATTTGCCGGACGTTCCGGAAGTAATGTAAGGAGGAATAGAAATGGCAGAGAAAATTAGGGTCGTACATTATATCAATCAGTTTTATGCAGGATTAGGAGGAGAAGATACAGCGAGTGTTGGAGTAAGTGTAAAGGAAGAACCAGTAGGTCCAGGACTGTTGTTAAAACGTTTATTAGGCGAAGACTATGAAATTGTTGCAACAATTATCTGTGGTGACAATCATATTGCAGAAAACATAGAAGCTGTATGTGAAGAATTTGTTCAAATTGTAAAAAAATATGAAGGGCAGCTTTTTGTTGCAGGACCTGGATTTAATGCCGGCCGTTATGGCTTAGGATGCGGCGCGGCAACAGCAATTGTGACGGAAAAGGTAAAGATACCGGCGGTAACAGCATTGTATGCTGAAAATCCAGGAACGGATCTTTATAAGGATCGTGCATATATTCTTCAAACAGAAAATAATGCGGCAAAAATGCGCGAAGCAATGAAAAATGTTGCAACATTTGCAAAACGTTTGGTCGAAGGCGATTTCATAAGAGATGGTAAAAAAGAGGGATATCATGGTTCTGGTCCAGCTATCGAAATAGATTATACAACACCGGCTCCTGTACGTGGAATTAATATGCTCCTTGACAAATATTATAAGAGAAACTTCCACACAGAAGTTATGATGCCAAATCATGAAGATATTCCGCTGCCTGTTTTGGAAAAACCATTGAATCAGATAAAATTAGCGCTTGTAACTGACGGAGGTCTTGTGCCAAAAGGAAATCCGGATAACATGGTGCCTACCAATTCAAAATGTTACAAAGAATATTCTTTTGGAGATGCAGAAAAATTAGATGCAAAAGATTATGAAGTCAGCCATCAGGGATATAACAATGCATTTGTTTTGGAAGATCCAAACCGTCTTGTTCCGGTAGATGCAGCGGTTGAACTTAAGAAAGAAGGAAAGATCGGAGATGTTTTTTCTTCCTATTTTACAACGGCGGGTGTTATGACACCTATGGAAGTCGGAAAGAAGTTTGGAGAGGGAATTGCAAAGGATTTGAAAGCAAATGATGTAGATGCGGTTCTTCTCACTTCTACTTGAGGTACTAGCTCTCGCTGCGGTGCAGTGATGGTAAAAGAAATTGAGAGAGCAGGAATTCCAATCGTGCATGTAACGAACTTGACAAAGATTTCGGAGGGAATCGGCGCACACAGAATTTTGAGAGGAAATAGTGTGCTTCACGTATTTGGTAATCCATCTCTTCCAAAGAAACAGGAAGAAAATTTCCGAAAAGAGCTTGTAGAAGAGGCATTAGAAATGCTTACGGAGGCTCCTGCCGAAGGACAGCATGCATTAATTCATGAATAAATCAAAGAATCAGGAGCTTCCATGTGGAAGCTCTTGATTTTGCGAAAAAGAGAGAATAATAGGAGGACATCGAAATGGAGAAAAAGTATGAAGCCCTTCAAAAGTATATTGTAAGTTTAAGGCGAAAATTTCATCGTATTCCGGAGCTTGGGAAAGAATTGCCAAAGACGAAAGCTCTCGTATGCGAGGAATTAGAGCATATTGGGATTCCGTATGAATGTTCTGAAAAAGATAGTGGGATTTTGGCTACTATACAAGGAAAATATCCCGGGAAGACAATTGCTCTTCGAACAGATATGGATGGGCTTGCGATGCATGAAGAAACACATGTATCCTACGCTTCTGTACATGAAGGAATGATGCATGCATGCGGACATGATGCTCATATGGCAATCCTACTTGGAGCAGCAAGAATTTTAAATGCAGAAAAAGAAAAGCTACATGGAACGGTCCGGTTAATTTTCCAAAGTGCAGAAGAAATTTCGAGAGGCGCAGAAATAGTAATTGCCAATGGCTGGATTCAAGATGTAGATGCAATTTTTGGATTACATATTGGTAATATTTTGGGAAAAGAAATACCAAATGGAACTTTGATTTTTCCACAAGCATGTTGTATGGCGTCCTTTGATAAATTCGTAATTTGTGGAGAGATTTCCTGAACTTTCCTTATTTTACAGGCTTTTCAGCCCATT
>URRQ01000040.1 GCA_900550235.1 uncultured Lachnospiraceae bacterium | reverse complement strand
CGGTGTCTACCTCAAACCTGCATTGGTGCAAGTCGCTCATGCAGCCGTGAAATCCGACAAGTCTCCTTACTATAAACAGAAATATGAACGTATTATGAAGCGCCGTGGTAAAAAACGAGCCATTATTGCCATCGCCCGGATGATTCTCACTGCTATCTATCAGATGCTGTCCACTGGTGAAGCGTGGAATCCGACCGATTTATACAAGATTGATATACCTGAACCTTTGAAAGAAAAGCAAAAGGAAAAGGCTATCAAACAGGCTAAGAAACTGCTCATCAGAGAAGGAATTCTTTCCGAATCACAATTAGCTTCCTAGCTTTTCAAAATAATAATTTTTCAAAGGCTGCCATAAGACAGCTTATTAAAGTACGCCATTTGTTGGCTGTCCTCTACTTTCTTTCACAGTAATCCACCTCCAGATTTTACTGTAAAAATTACAAATTACATAAATCTAACAATTATTTTTCAGCCGTTCCTCTTTCCACTAAGAGCCAAATACCTATGCACCCACTTATACTCATACATATAATTCCTTCTAAAACTTTTTCCCGTATACATGCAATAATTCCAATTACCACTAACAAAATACCGACACTTACTGTTCCATAATAACAAACTTTAGCGCTCTTACTTTTTTATTAACAAAATATTCTTGTCTTTTAGAACTGATTTTACATTCAGTCCACCATTCTACCATTCCTTCTAAAAAGTATTTTACCAAATCTTTCAAAAGCTCCATATTTATTCTTCCTTATTAAAATTCAAGAATATCACTCTTCACTATATTTAAACCCAATTTCGATGTACCTGGTTTCATATATTATACTTCATCTGTATCGCAATCTACAACCTATATAAATCATATTTTTCTTTGGTCTTTTCTGATGTTAGAGACAAAAAAGGCGCTCAGGCTTCCGTTTCATACGAAAACCCGGCGCTTTTTTATTCGTAGCATGCACTAAAAAGAGTTCTTTATCAAAATATATAGTATTTGTATCGTTTTTAATCTTCTTCCAAACGCAATCGAAAGAACAATGCGAACGTTGTTCCCGTTTCATCAGAAATCACTTTGATATATCCCTTTTGCTTACTCATGATATCGCGAGTTAGATATAGCCCGATACCGACACCATCCACACCTGCAGAATATTTTCCTCTATAAAAGCGATTGAAAATTTGCGCCTGTTCTTCCTCCGGTATGCCAATTCCGTTGTCTGTAATATCCAGTCGCAGGTAAGACGCGTACTCTGTGATATTCAGGCGAACCGTTCCACCATTTTGCGTATATTTCACAGCATTGTCCAATATGTTCGTGATGGCTTCTGTTGTCCAATTAAAATCCAAATACAATTTATAATCTTCTTCACAATCAAATACAATCGTAATATCCTTTGCTTTCGCCTTTGAATACACCGATTTTACTGCTTGCAGAATAATATCATTCAGACTATTTTTCTCTGGTTTCAACGCAATAATGCCACTTTCCAAACGAGACATTTTTACCAGACTATTCACTAGAAATGTTAATTTTTCAAGAGATATTTGTAAGATGGCAATATATTCTTTTCGCTCGTCTTCCGATAACGTATCATCATTTAACAACTGCACAAACGTATTCGCCGAAGCAACCGGTGTCTTAATCTGATGAGATATATCCGAAATCAACGCTTTAATCTGTTTCTTTTCATGATCCAATAATTGATTTTGTTTTATCAGGATAGAACGCAATTTCAAAAGCTGATGCTGCAATCGCGAGAGCAAGGTATCCTCCAATTCAGAAAAGACATGGACTTCCTGATTTCCAACCAATTCTTCAATTAAAAAGGTCAGTTGCTCCAACATATCATCAAGATAGCGGTTATGCAAATAATCTAACAAATAAAATATGCCAAAAAAGAAAGCAATGCCCATCAACAATCCTGCTTTTACGGAACTATCAATCGATGTAAAGCATAGAACTGCTGCAAGTGCAATGGCTGCAAGCACTTCCAAAATAATAAGGATTTTTCTGATATACTTAAAGCACTTCATTTTCATTCTCCGAACGTATAACCAATCCCAAATACCGTTACAACGTATTCTTGGTTATCGTCTCTTAGTTTTTGTCTTAATCGTTTGATGTTCACACGCAAAGTATTATCATCAATGAAATTGCCGTCCTTATCCCATAAATTCTCCAACAGCATTGCTTTTGTAACAACCGTTCCTTTATGTTGTATCAGATAACAGAGCAATTTATATTCCGTTGCACTGAGGTGAACTTCTTCTCCATTTAATAGTACCAGACATTTTTCCTGATCCACTTCCAAATCTCTATATTGTATTCGTACATTTTCTGTAATCGTTCTTTTCAGTATCGCAGATACTTTTCTTCTCAAAACATCGATGGAAAACGGTTTGGAAATATAATCATCACAACCCACATCATATCCGTTTAGCATATCTTCTTCTGTATCATTTGCGGTTAAAAATAGCACCGGTAATTGTGAGGTTTGTCGGATTTTTTTACAAAAATTCATACCATTTCCATCGGGCAGATTAATATCAAGTAAAAACAGATCATACTTTTTCCCTGTATATTTTTGTAATGCTTCTACATAACCGTATGCAGTTGTAACATGATGTCCGTCTTTTTCCAATGCAATGGAAATTCCTTTACTCAAAATCTTATCGTCCTCTAGCAAAAATATATTTGCCATATAACCACCGCCTCATATCAAAATAACAGGGCAGAGGTAATCATGATCTGCCCTGTGAGTAACACTAATTTCCTAAGTCGTGCAAACGTTCTATAACCGTTTCTTTTGAAACTGCACGATATACGATTGCCGGAATGCTTAGACATATAATAAATATAGCAAATATCAAGCAAATTACAAGAGTAAACGGATATTCAAATTTTGCATAGTCTGCCATATGTGGAACTGCGTCTGCAACAAGAAGCAAGAACGCATTCCCAAGCGTCATAATAAGCGCCGTAGTTACAAGTGCGTACATGCCGCCCTCTAAAGTCAATATTTTTCGAATCTGCTTCTTGGAAGTTCCGATACTTTCCATGATTGCAAATTCATTTTTCCTTGCAACTACTCCGGTCAACATTACATTGACAAAATTAATCAGCCCAACCACAATCAGCAGAACCGCCGCGCCATTACCTAACAGATTCACAGAATAGAACATTTGATTAAATTCCTCTATCATTCCAACCGGACTTTTGTAGTTCCACTCTGTCTTTGTTAATGTATCATTCAAGGTTTGCAATTTACTGTCCATTTGCTCTACTTGTTTCATATCTTCAATATCAATACCGATTGCCGAAATAATCGGCGCTTTTGTCAGACGTTCCATTCCTGCTTCGCTGACATAGATAATCTCCGGTACAATATGAATATCTTTTCGTCTACCTATTCCCTCAGAAAGATTATTCTCATAATCTCCATAATAAAAGGAGCCGTCAATCAAAAAATCCGCTGCTTTGCCATCGGGACTGTCCGCAGTCAAGGACAATGTTTTCCCTACCAACGCGGTATTCGGTGCATTATATTCCGTATCCATTCCTACAATCGCGGTTTCGCCCCGCTGAAATCTTTCCATATCAATCGGTTTATCCGGATGCTCTGCATTGTATTCTTCCAACGCTTTATTATCCAGCGTCGTAATATAACAGCCATAATCACCGGCATCGGCATATTTCTGAAGATCCGCAACCATTTCTTCATAAGACTGCCCTCTCGTCTTATATCTGCTGTCTTCATATTTGATTTTCAGAAAATCTTCCAATGCAGTTTTATCAAAATCAATCCCACTCCAAACCGTTTTCTGAATATCTACATTTGCAACATCGTCTATTTGTTTTATCTGTTTTACAAACCGTTCGTCAAACTGCGCTACTTCTTTGTTGGGCTGCTCCGGTTGTTCAAACTGAACATCTGTGTATTCAAAATTATAATCCATATACTTTTCGATAAAGTTTTCGACTTTCACACTTCCTATAATTCCATTTACACCTAAAATCATAGTAATTCCCATAAATAAGGACATAAATACGAGAATTGTCCGTTTTTTATCACGGAAAACGTTGTGGTATGCCATCACATGAAGCTTTCCTCCATTGGTAGAATTTCTGCTTTTCGTTTTTGTAGAAGCAAAATTCTGGTATCTCAACGCTTCAATCGGAGAAATCCTTCCGGCGATCTTTGCCGGCGCATTACATGCGATCCAAACTGTCAAAGCAGAGAAAATAATAGACAATATAAAAATACTTGGGTGAAAAAACATTTCTGCGTCCATCATAGATTTTCCACTATCAAACGCGTTTTCCAGAATAAACGGAATAATTCCAAAGGAAAGCGCGCCTGATAAAATAATACCAATCGGTATTCCGATACACGCAAAGGTTACCGCTTGTCGTTTTACTAAGGTTTTGATTTGCTTTTCTGTTGTTCCCAACGTCTTAATCAGTCCATAGAAACGTGTATCTCGCGAAATAGATATATAAAGTACATTATAAATCAAAAGATAGCCGCTGCCTATGATGAAAAATACAAGAAGAAGCATCATTGCATAAACAGAACCATTGGAAGAGGACATGGACACCGAACCTTGAAAATCTTGATCCTCATTTAATACAACATCGTCCTGTATACGAAAGAAATCATTTTTCGGATTTTCTAAAGATATCGAAAGAACACCGCTATTCTGCAACGTATATCCATGTTCCTGACAATAGCTTTCTGACAAAAACGCCATACCTGTTCCTGTATAAGAACGGAACCAACCGCTTAATGTAAAAGTATCTTTCTGTTCGCCATCTTTTGATACATAGGACAATGGAATTTCCATATCAAGCTTGGGCTTTTTAATGCCTAACTGCGAAAGAGCATTCTCAGACAACATAATTTCATTTTCTTTTTTCGGATAACTGCCATTGATATTGCTGATTGCTTCTTTGTAATGCTTTTCCCATTCGGTATGATCATAGTATTGCATAGCAATCGTAAGGTCGCGGTCCGCTTCATTTTTACCGGAAACAGTACCAATCATATATTGTTTCCCGACCGTGTCGACATAATCTAAATCACAGATTTCTTTTTCCTGCTCTTTTGTCGGCATGGCAAGCATAACATTCGCATTGGTGCCAGACGTACGAACTCCCATCAAATCCATATTCTCTTTATAGTTAATGCCTAAACTGAAAACCGTCGTAATCATAAACGTTGTAAGGATCACGGCAACAATCGCGAAAATGTTGCGGGTACGATTGGCTTTCATCATTCCTTTTTCTACACGTTTTATGATATCTTTATTTCGATTATCGTGCATAACCTACACCTCCCGATACGACTTTCCCATCTTCGATACGGATCATGCGATCTGCCATTTGTGCAATTTCTTCGTTATGGGTAATCATCAGGATCGTCTGATTGAACTCTCTGCTGATCGACTGCATAAGAAGAATCACGTCCATACTTGTTTTCGAGTCCAAGTTGCCGGTCGGCTCGTCGGTAAACTGTACCCCTATCCCTTTATGCCTTGAAAACAGGGGCTTGAACTGTATGTACACCTGTGCACTGTGTACTACCATAAAAGTCGGTACCCAGGCCGACTGTCCAAGTACCGACTTCTATTCAAATCTTAATATTTAAATCCAAAAAATCTATTTGTATCTTCATGCTCACGATCAAATTCTGCAACAACCATTCCTTGTTCTTTTATGCTCTTCAAATCTTCATCATTTATTTCGGATTTATTTAGTGTAATAAAATATTGCCCTCTTTCTTTTTCTTTTAAGTATTCATCAACATAATCTATAATTTTTGCCTTTGCATCAGGATTTGGTTTGCAATATGAACCATCATGTATAAGAATTTTACATCCTGAATCCAAATCTATCCTATTAAGAAAAAGCGCTAAATCAAACATATTAATTTTCATATATAAACGACCATGTGAATTCTCATCAGAAATTTGACAAGTAATTTTTATACGTCCTGTTGCTGCACTCTTTTTCACATTGTTTTCATAAAAATATGTCAAATCCCCTTTTTCTCCATATGCTGCTTCTGTCAATGCAATAAAGTGATTTTCAATATTACTTATATTAGCAACATACTGATTATATTCATGTTCATACTCAAGCGTTTTCTCAAAAATTTCTTTTCCTTTTTTATTTAGTTCTTTTGTTAAGTTATTAATTTCATTGTACTTATCAATCTTCATCTTTACATCAGCTAATTTCTGATATTCTACATTTAATTGCTGATTTATATTGTGAATATCATCTACTAATTGTGTATTTTGGAAAATTTTGGTACTTTCTGAAATTATATTTTGCAATTCTTTTTTTGTAAGCTGCAATTTACTTAGTTCTTCTTCCAGCGTCTCTATTCTGCTTTTAAAATAGTCTCCTCTATTTTCAAGCATATATGAAAAGAAATATTCCATATCTTTATAGTTTTTTTCTAAATCTTCTGGAAAATACTGAAGCATCTGTTTAAAATATGACTGCAAATTTACCAATTCACACATTTTCTTATGGCGTTGCTCAAGCCCCTCTATACTTTGCTCAAACTGCCTTTTACTATATTCTTTTTTGAAAATTTGTGATTCAACAGCTTTTAATTTTTTCTTTGCAAGAATATATTTTTCTTCATCGTAATCAATCTTCTCGCTCACATCTACAGTATTCAGCATTTTCTCCATTTTGAGAATTTCTGATTCTAATTTTATTTTTTCTTCCTTCAACTTACTGATATCTTTAGCAATTGTTTTGATAATTTTGATTTCATTATGTAATGCATCTTGTTCGCTCTTCAGCTTATTTATATCGCTTTCATAATTCAGTGGAAGTAAGGATAAAAAGTTCAAACATTTACTATTCTGAATAGCATTTCTTCTAGCTAATGTTATATCCCCAAACCCTTGTTTTTCATCCCTGATTATGTATTCTCGGATTGCTTGAAGAGAAGGAATATCTTCTCCATTTAAATCTTCAAAAATAATATTCTGCACATACTCTCGGTAACGATCTAATTCGTAAATATTCCAACCTTTTATATCCATTACAACTTGCTCTGCTACATACCCATTAGAATCATCAATGATCTGTCGAGCCAAATATTGAATCTTATCTTTATTTTCAATTTTTAAGACAATTAAAATATCCCTTTTGGCAAGTTCTTCTTTATGCTTAAAATCATTTGGCATTTTTTCTCCAAGTATCATCCGGATTGCATCGATCATTGCCGATTTTCCTACACCATTGGAATCTTTTTTAGCAACCCCTAAAATCACATTCAATCCATATTCATTAAAAACATATTTTTTAATCACCTGTTTTTCTTTTAGGGATATTACATACAGTTCTTTCAAAATCATATTATTTTACCACCAGTTTTATCTTTTTATCATTCATTTCAATTTTTCCTATTCCATAAAGGAAAAGCATAGATAAATATATACACATTTCAATATTTACACTTATTTCTGGACAAAACTTTTTTTCATATAATTCAACCAATTTTCCAAACTCTTTTTCACTACCTTTTAATAGTTCAATAATATTACTCGAAATATACAAAATATTTTCTTCAACCGACGAATACTTATTTACTTTAAAATAATCCATTATTTCCCTCATTCTCAAATTTTTTCATTAAAAATATCGCATTCATATATTGACCAATATACTAAGATTTTATAATATGTCTTTAATGTGGTATTAGAATAGTTAAATTCATCTTTGTATAATTGAAAAATATTCTCTACAATTAATTCTATTATTTCATTTCCGTTAGCTGCTTTTCCTAACACTTTATTGTATTCTGAAATAATGATGTTGGGAATGCTTTCGCGTTCTATAGGTGTCAATAATGTACTTTCCATAATTTCATCAATTATAGGAAAATATCGGCATAAAGAATGGTAATGTTTCTCTACACTTTTGTTGCATTTCATATTCGAAAATTTTTCAAATACATCTTTGGGATCTATATTAATTTCTTCGTTATCAAAATATTTCGATTTCTCATGAAATTCCATTATAAACCGTCTAAATTCATCTTCATTCACTTCTTCATCCTCAAATAAAAAACCTGTACTCTTTTGAAATCGTTCCAGTGTAATTTCTAATTCTCCTGAAACAGCTTTTCGCCCGTCTATTCCTCCTATTGCCCAACATTCTTCATTTACCAACCATTTATAAGGTGTTATTTTCCCTCTCTTTGTATTCATATCCAGTTCGCCCATCAGAAATGTTACTGTTGCATAGTCATCAACTCTTCCACTCCCGCACTGATATGTAGGAATTATCCTTCCTGCATTTAAATCATAACTATAAGCCCCTTTATGCTGATGACCGCATAGATAAAAATCTATATTATAATCATTGAAATTATTCCAAATCTTCTCTTGATTCTCTTTCAAGAAACAATCAATAGGATGATGTCCTACAGCAATATTAATGCTACATTCTTGATCTTTTAATTGTTTTATTGCATCATAAAACAAATTTTTTTCAAGAACTAGCTTTCCTTCGTCTTGATCTGTACCTGCTGTAAAGGCTGTATTCATCAAAAAGATATTATATCCCTCGCGCTTTTCTAGTTTATATAAGTAATCTTCATCTTGGAACTTTACCTTTTTTAAAAAGCTTTTATATTTTTTAAAATCTTTCTCTAATTGTTCTACTGTATTTTTCTCAAATTTAAAATTTTCTTTTCTTATTCCATCCAGCAAAACTGTTCTTGCCTGATTCCTTTTTATATCATGGTTTCCAGGAACAATAAATAAATTGTCACTAGATACATTACATATTTGTTCTACAGATTCTATAAATTTCTTTAGCTTAGCATCATAGCTTCCATTCTGATAAACCAGATCTCCTGACACCACAACAAAATTTATTATTTTGCCTTCTGTTAATTCTTTCAATTTATCAGCGATACTATCTCTCATTCTTGTCACTTCATAATCTTCATCCCCTGAAAAATGTATATCCGATAAATGTATCCATCTCAATTTGTCCATAGTACCCTCCAAAAAGCGTTCTGTTTTCATTATAATATTCTTTTCACCTTTTGAATACATTTTTAGACAAATTCTTCGCAAAATTCTATTCATTTTATCCCCACAACCACCAGCAGGCGCGTTCTTCTCGCCCCTGCCAACCGCTGATTATTTTCTTCTTCATTAAAAATTCTTGATCAGATTCAAGTCTCTTTTATTCAATGCCTTTCGCATTGCTTCATTTTCTTTCCGTAATGTCTCGTTCTCCCTTTTCAGTTTCGCTACCTGTTGCTCCAGCTGCAGGATACGGTTATCCATTGCCATATCTAAAATCTTTCTTCTCTTATCTACCATGCCAGCCTGCAGCTGTAAGGCACGATCTACTGCCTTTCGCACTTCCGGGTTCTTATAAAAAAATCCTCTGGACAGTCCGGTCTTTTGCATCAGTTTAGGAACGGTCACTTTATCCTCTTCTTCGATCATCTCCTGAATTGCCAATTTTGCCCTCTGAATCTTCTCCATGCTCTGCTTATGGTTTATTTCCAGCATCTTGTCATATTTGCTCATACTCTTTCCCCCATCCTGCCAAGTTCGCCCGGATCATCCGGCTCATCTCTGCTCTGATTTCTCTTGTTTCATCTGCAATGATCTGAAGACTCATCTTTCGATAAAACTTCACATTCTTTACCGATGTATGCCCCAGTAGTTTTGCGATGGTCCAATCATCCAGATGCATCTCTGTTAGTCGGATGCCATATACATGGCGGAACATATGTGTTCCAAAGCCGAATAATTCGCCGTTATCATCTCGCAGATCTTTTTTCTGAATGATGGTCATCACTCTATTTTGAACGGTATTATACTGCAAAGGTTTCCGGGTATTTTTCTCATCTACAAAAATGTAAATCGTATCTCCATACATTTTCTCGGTGTACTCAATTGCTTTTTCAATCAGTAGTTCCAATTCTGCACTAATGGGTTTCATAAATGTGTGTGTTTTCATCTGCCTGATCTGAATCATAGGATGCCCATTCTGCCGATATAGGCAGTCCCTCTGAAGAGTTAAGGTATCGGAGATTCTTGTCCCCAACATTTGGTGAATGATCATGAGTCGCTCAATCTGCTCATCCAGTTCTGCAAGCGCTGCATTAAAACGAATCAGCTCACTGTCTGAATAAGATTTCAATTTAGGCTGCACTTGTTTGGGAAGGTCACTGGTCAGGAATATACTTTCCAGATGCGAATATCCATATAACTTCCCGATGGTTTCCAGTATCCCTCGGAGTCTTGTCAGATCCATTCGGTAATTGTTCACACCTTCTGCTTCTGTTGCAAGGTACGTCAGATATTCTTCCAGCAACTCCCGATTTAGTTCTTCTGCCGAATGGATTTGGGGATATGTTTCTTTCAGATATTTGGATAACCTCCGGATGGCTGTCAGCTCTTTGATGATCGTTGCAATCGCTTCATGATGTAAATGTTCATAAACTGCCTTTTTTGTTTCTTCCCGCAAGTCATCCTGGATAATCGTTGTAAAATTCAAAGTCTGCACATTTTTAATCGGATTCTTTTTATAGGCAATGTCCAGATTCTCTAATTTCCAGATATCTTTCTCAATCTCATCCCGTTCCTCTTCCTTTTCTGTAAATTGATATACCTTACGCACATACGTGATGAGACTCGATGGCAATGTCTTTTCTTTCCCATATACGCTGACTCCCGGTACTGTCAGTTTCTGTCCATGTTCCAGAAGCCAGCTCCGGATTTTTAACAGCCATTGCTCCCATTCAAGTTCCTGTAAACTCTCTACCCGGATATGCTTATCCTTCAACACCATGCAAAATCTCTGATAGGTCGCTCGTTCTTGTATCATCGTTGTCAAAGCACATTGTTGACTTCGTTCCTCAATAAATGAACAGAATTCTTTTTGAAGTCCTTTTGTTGGAAGCAGTCCTAAATCAAAACAATGAGATTCCTTTACATTCTTTTTCTGCTTCTCTTCTGCTCTTGCATAGCAGTTCAAATCTGTTAGATATAATTTTTCATCCATGGAACTCTCCTTTCATCAGTTCCGCCGCAAAGCTGTGGGTTTCTTCCTGGAAGTATGCTTCACTGGCTTTTTCCAGTTTCTTTGGCATATAATCCACATACTGTCTAGTCATTTCTTCATATTCATGCCCCAGATAATCCCGCACTGCCTGGAGGGAAATCCCGCTATCATAATACAGCGTAGCCAAGTTATGACGGTAATCATGGGATTTGAAAAGGTATTCCCCATCTGCGATCTGATATTTCTCACAGTATTTCAGCATCTGATACCGGAAGGTTCCATACCGGAAAGCGCCTCCTGTCTGATTCTGAAACAGATATTCTTCCGGTCCAATCTGATATTTCTTTTTATACACCTGTACCAGTTTGTACAATGCTTCCGGAATGGGAATCCGCTTATAAGTTTTCATTTTTACCTGATAGACCTTCAGCCAGTAATCTCCATCCTTTTCTTCATAACCATCACCTGTCAGGGTACACACTTCGCTTCCCCGGATTCCGGTACACCATAGATGAAGGAACATCAGTCGGAGATGTTCTGGGAATTCTGCCAGCTTAGACAAAATTTCCGTATATACTCCTTCTGGTACGCTGCGGTCATTGTGGACACGCACTTCTTTTTGAAGATAATATTCATACCGGAAGGGAATCTTTTTCAGATATCTTTTTACTACGAGGAAGTTGTAAAACTGCAGGATCATAAAAATTCTTCCGTTTGCTGTTTTTTCACGAGTATCCTGTCTTTGAATAGATTCCAGATATCTCTGAATTTTCTCTGCCTCCACTTCATAGATTGGCTTTTCTTCTCCATTAAAATATACCAGAAATGTGCGAAGTTCCAGTAGCTTGATTCGGATGGTGCTGAGGCATAAATCTGTGATTCCAAACAGATACCGCAAATATTTTTGCAAAATCTTTTGATTCTCCAAATTTGTCACTTCTTTAAAGGACACCAGTTCTATAGGTTTGCTGGGGTTTATCCGTTCTTTAGAAAAATGGAAACGTTCCAAAAACCACACGTTTGCTTGCCAATGAATTTCTGGTGCCTGTATAAACAATATCTTTCTGCTCGTTCGCAGGATGCCAAATACAGCACGTTTCTTTCTCCCTTTAAGCTCTTCCGCAAGTTCCTGTTCAAACTGCTGTTCCTCAGCCAGTGTCATGGTTTCAATATCCGTCACTTGATGGTTCACACAAAATTGATAAAACCTTCGCAGTGCCAGCAGCTTCTCTTTTCGCATCTCTCCTTCGTAGGTATGTATCACCACTTTCAATACCGTAAAAATCTGCATTTTCAAATTTCTCGGACACTCCAGTGTAAAATCCCACAACAGTTCCTTTCCGTCTTTGCTTGCCAGAAAAGATTCTGCAACTTCCACATCCGGATAATGGGTAAGGCACATCCACTGATCACGATACTCTGTAGTATATTTCCTCTGTCCTGCCAGCGTTTTTAGTTCTTCCTTCATCCGATGGATAAAAATTCTGTCGAATCCCCGAAGGCAAGTAATCGGTACATGAACGGTTTCATTTCTTTCCAGATACCCTTCATACCGGACTCTTAGGGCTGCATTCATCTCCGAAATATCAGTAATTCCCGCTTCTATCAGGAACTTCTTTACCCTGTTTCGTATTGTTCCATTTACCTCTGTACAGGCATCCACCTGCTCACAGATTTTTTGTTCCAGTGCTTCCCGCTTTTCCTGATCTTCATATACATATAATTGATAAGCGGGCATGTCCTTCACCTCCTACAGAAGTTTCTCCACATCATAAAGTACGGAATGTTTTGCATAATATTGATCGCTGGCTTCCATAAGCTGGTCATCTACAATGTTCAGATATTTGATGGTCGTGTCGGTGTGTTTATGTCCATACGCCTCACTGATCATTTCCAGCGGCCATCCAGCATCCCGTCTCATATTCCCGAAATATCTCCGCAGCATATGGGGTGTCGTATGGATACCCGTTTTTTTCTCCATCCGTTCCAACATTCGGTAGACCGCATCCACCTGCAATGCTTTCCCTTTCGTCTCCCCTTCGATGTTTACAAACAACATCTGCTGATGCTGCAGAAGTTCCCGGTATTTTGACAGATAAAACAGTAAAAACTGAAAGGTGGCATCACTAATCTTAGCTTTTCTGTAGGCGGCATTCTTTGCCCTTGCCCTGTTCTCATTGTCATCCCGGAAAAATACCCGGATAGTATGTCGCTCATAATCAATATCCCTGGTATAATCCACACCTAGAATCTCACCGATCCGGTATCCTGTCTCTGCCAGCAGCATGATAAGAAGCTGATCCCTGCAATTGGTACACTGCTTCAAAAGTTCTAAAATTTCATTATGCTCTGCCGGACGGACATTTCGTTCTTCCTCTTTCAGATATCCATTAAATGACCGGAACCGCAGTTTCCTTTTCACGCCGATAGAATCATGGGTGGTAAAGCTGTCATAATATAACACTTTCAGTCTTTCCATATCTGCTTCCAATTCTAAAAAGCAGAAAAACCTGAACACGTCTTTTAAATACGCATTACAGGTTTTATTGCTTGGCAGTTTCTCTTTCTTGTCATTCAAATGCTTTCCAACTTTCAGCCAGTGGAGAAATCCCACATAATGTTCATATTGTTCCTGGAATTCCTGTTCCGCCACTTGGGACAGTTCCAATTCTGTTTCATTCAGATATTCCAAGTAAAACCGAATGGATTTTGCCCTTCGGCCAACAGTATTCGGGGAACGGTTTGCTCTGATCAAATGCGTCAGATATTTTGACGGGAGCAGCACCATCTGCCAGCTCTGGCGATCCCGGATCAAGAAATATTCCTTTTTCCCTTCCCAGATATGTTCCACTGCATATCGTGCCATTTTGCTCACCGCCCTTTCCTCTAACGCTATACACAGTATATCCACTTCATGCCAAAATAGCTATTCATCAATACCAACAATCCCTTCAAAACCACCTCAAAAACTGTACTAAACTTTTCCTGTAAAAATGTCCAAAAATGAAGCACAAGCAACAAGGCTGGAAAGGGGATTTTTCTGTTACAAATAATATTCCACACCTTTCCGGCTTCGGATAAAATCCTGTACCTCTCTCAATTCTTCAGCCATCTGACAGGGTGGAAGGGCACACATCACATCTTCATGATACTTTCCGCCTTTTACAGCCCGAAAATCTAAGATAGAAACCACACAGGTATCTGTTTCTGTCCGGATGGCACGTCCAAACCCTTGCCGCAGTTTCTTCTGCATATCCAGCACAATGATCGCCTGGATATAATCTTCCAATGATTCATAGGTTTCTTTCTCCGCCTCGCTGATAGGATCTGGCACTGCAAAAGGCAGCTTCACGATAATCAGCGAAGATACCATATCCCCCGGAAAGTCCACCCCTTCCCAACAGGAGCCGGCTGCAAACAGCACCGCATTCTCCATCGTCTTAAACCGCAGGATCTCTTCCTGGGAATGTCTCCATACTTCTACCATCGGAAAGGGAATCCCATCCCTTAATATCTGGTACACGCTTCCCATCAATGTATAGGAAGTGAACAAGACCAGCGTATGCCCGTAAGTAGAACAGATCAGGGAATGGATCTGTCCTGCCACCATCTCAACTTCTTCCCTGCTTCCTCTTTTACACTTCCGCAAAGTTTTTGGAAGATATAGCAGACAGTTTTCTTCATACGCAAACGGGGATTCTGCCACATAAGACTGTACATCTGTACGTCCTTCCAGTCCGGTCATCTGTAAAGTGCGTGCAAATCCTTTTCCTGCTTTCAAAGTTCCACTAGTTAAAATAACAGACAGTGCCTGTTCCCGATCCCATAGCATTTCCCGCAAGAGCTGTGGAATCTCCCTGCTGGCTGCGCATAAGACCGGAATCTTTTCTTTATCCATACGCAGATGGAGTACATACTTAGAATTTTTCTGTAAAAAACACTCTAGTACTTCTTTTGCCTCCTGAAGCCTGTTTAACACCCACTTTGGTACTACTCCTTTTAGCTGTTCCATCATTCTTTCAATCATCTGGATTCCCTCCCATAAACAAAATTCGCATTCTCCGGTCAACTGAAAATTTTCCTTTATGCCATGGGAAGATATGTGGCTTTCCATGATAATCGTGAAAATGCTATACATCCCGGCTTTTAAAGTTCTGGCTTCCACATTTTGATGTTCCCGTTCCAGATAATAAGCGATCTCCCGGATATCATCCATACATAAATTCTTCCCAAACATCTGCCTGGCCGCCTCCGGAAGTTTATGCGCTTCATCCACTACCAAAGCCCGGTAATCCGCCAGCAATGGTTTATACTCTTCCCTCCGGTGGAATGCATCTGCCAGTAAATAATTGTGATTACAAATCTGAAGGAACACATCCTGTTTCTTGGATTCTTCCAGATACCTCTGATAGCGGCACATCTGTCTGCCTGGACATTCCCTTGGGCAGAACTTCGGCACACACACCAACCTTCTGTCAAACCCACTCAAATCCTTTACGGTATCCATATCATAATGTTTCCGCAGAGACAGCAGTGCTTCTCTTTGGACTGCGTTCTTCTGCTTGTAACGGATAGCCTCGATTCTTTGTTCCAGCCTGTTATCACAGACAAAATGTTCTTTTCCTTTCCGTACCACTGCCCGAAGTGGTGTCTGGATAATGCCCTGTTCTACCAAAACTCTTGATAAAAACGGAACATATTCGGACAAGATCGCTTTTTGCAAGGCAATGCTGGAAGTGGATACTACCACCGGATGCTGTTTTGGCAGGCTGTTTCGTTCCATTAGTATGGAATATTTCCGCATCAACACACAAGCTACCAGATAGGCATACGTCTTGCCAATTCCTACCCCTGCGTCACACAGCGCAATTCTTTCTTCCAGCAAGGTATCTAACATTTCATGGCACAAGCGGATCTGTTCTTCCCTGACCGCCAGTCCCTGTTCCGGAAGCAGCACCCAGAAAATCTTCTCTACTTCCTGATGCGCTCTCTTTTGATATTCAACTTTGTAAAACATATTGCTTCTTCTTTCCGCATGACGTTAATACCACAAGGATACGGCTGTAGGATCTCCCACAGCCGCATATATCTGATATCAACGACACACTCTTTTTTGATTTCTTATCGTTTTTTCTTTAGCACCGTATTTGTCCTCGACTCCCCGGCTGCCGCACCACATCTATGGCTGGGAACATTACAGGCGGATGCTTCGCTTCGCATCGCTCGCAGATTTTCTGAAAGTCTTGCTGATTACAACTTGGAGTCCATCCTCTTCCTTGTGGGAAGAAATTCGTATCATTATCCCCCGCAGATGATCCTGGCGAAAGACCTGCGAAAGTCCATTCACAGCTATAAGGACTCGCTCAGAATACGAACAGGCACTGACAGTTTTCTCACGAAATGATCTGCCCTAGTCTTGGTACAGACCTTGTCATAACAATCCTGCAGTGCTTGTCCCCATCCGTCCTGGCGCTTATGCTGTCACGCTTCTATCTTTGGGAACGTACCTGTAATGCTGGTATGCGGTTGTCAAGGAACGAGGGCATATTACCCCTTTCATATATAGAGCCGATGAAAACCGCCTTTTTTCTTCACCCTTTCAAAAATTTTTTAATTTTTTTCTTCAGACGATCCATTCGTGTGTAAATCGTCTTTTCCGGGATACCTGTCTGCTCTGCAATCTCCCGGATAGAAAATCCCCACATCTTCAGCAATAAAATCTGCAAGGTTTTTTATCTGATTCCAGAAGAATCTGCAGCAGTTGTTCATTTTCCACGCTGTCAAGTAACTGTTGGATTGTGAGTGCCACCGGAGATTGCTCTTCCAGCTCTTTGGTATATAGCTCTTCCTGATTTGGTGAAAAATGTTCCCAATATCTTCGTTCTGTATTAAAATCCTGCCAATCCAGTTCCCGAAGTCTTTGAATCACACCCTCACTTACACCGGATTCCCGTAAAATCCGTTCTTCCTGTTCCTTCCATTGTTTCCATTTCCGTTCTTCACTCGCTTTATGAAATATCACCTTTCTTTACCTCCGATCTGATTTTTTTGAAATCAAATCGGAGTGGCGGTGATCTTGCATTTACACAAGAAACAGGCTGTACTGCCCGAATTTTCTCCCACAAAAAGAAAGATGCCGCAATCCTGTTTTGAATTGCGACACCACCAAACGCTCGATATGAAGTTACGTTATCTTTTGTAGTTCTTGCTGGCACATACACTGCTCCTTTATGTCATGGTACGAGTTCCATTTTTCTCATAAAGAAGTAGTATACAAAATCAATCTGTCAGCAGACTGTCAGTTGTCTGTCAAGTAACTGTCAGTTTTTCTGTCATTTCTCTTTTATATACAGTTACAACCAAATCTTCTCATATAAAAAGCAAGTTCCATTTTTAGAAACCTGCCTTTTATGATTCTTTCTATACTTTTAAACAATATCCTATCCCTTTTACACTACTGATTATATATTCTGCATTTACATCTACTTTTTTCAATTTCTGTTTCAGGCGATGTACCATGCAGTAAATAATATTTGTAATGTCCCCATGTGGGTACTCCTGCCATACCAGTTGATAAATCTGGCTATATGTATATACTCTTCCCGGTGTAGATGCTAAAAGATAAAGGAAATCAAACTCTCTTTTTACAACCGGGACTATTTTATGATCCCATTTCACATTTCTTTGAAATGGAAAAATTTCCAGTTTCCCAACCAGTATCGGATTTTCTTCTTTTCTTTCCGACTTCCATTCTGTGTAACGGCGAATCAATGCATACACCTGCAAACCGATTTCTTCTGCTGCACATGGTTGTATCAATACCGCATCTGCCCCTAAGTGAATGATTTTACTTCTTATTTCAGCATGTTCAGATAATAAGACAATCATAGGGGTTATCACTAGCTTTCGGATTGTTTCTACAAACTGACATATTGCTTCCGGTTCTTGTTGTAATGCAATCAAAATCAAGTGATAAGAACAAACTGAAAGATGTGAAAGAGCATCCTGGATTCCTGTTGCTTGATAAATCTCTGCCTGTTGCTTCAAAAAGCCCAGACTTTCCCATGTCAATTCGTTTTCATCCACAATTACTATAATTCTGTTTCTCTTCACACCCCGATCAATGTATTTAGCATATCAGTTCCTCCACATAATTTTTTGCATAGTCGTAAAAAATCCTTTTTGCTTCTTTACAACACCTGAAGAAATACTCGCTGCACTTCACATGAATTATTGCTTCGTCCGGTATAAAATGAGCTTCTTCAAAGCACCTATTCCCATTTACTTCCAATTCCTGTAATTGATGTTCCATAATCCAATAAACATCACCGTATCGGAAAGGTCTGTGTGATATATATGGATAATCAAATCTTTCCTTATCTGCATTGGAATTTAATATCTGATATGCGTATGCTGACAGGACACTACTACACTATCCAGTCGGACAGGCTTCCCATTTTCATACTCTACCGTCACCTGGGCTTTCCCATCGGGTAGAATTCCCTGAATATAAGAGCTTTGTCTGCAAGCAGATAATTCTC
>URRQ01000039.1 GCA_900550235.1 uncultured Lachnospiraceae bacterium | reverse complement strand
GCCAGACTTTACTAGGGGTTACGGGTTCTGGAAAAACTTTTACGATGGCAAATGTCATAGAGCAGCTTCAGAAACCGACACTTGTGATCGCTCACAATAAGACTCTGGCGGCACAGTTGTACGGGGAATTCAAGGAGATGTTCCCTGACAACGCGGTGGAATACTTTGTCTCCTACTATGACTATTATCAGCCAGAGGCTTACGTTCCGTCTTCTGACACTTACATTGCAAAAGATTCATCGATCAATGACGAGATTGACAAGTTACGTCATTCCGCTACGGCGGCATTATCGGAGCGTCGGGATGTTATCATTGTTGCCAGTGTGTCCTGCATCTACGGTTTGGGTTCTCCGATTGACTACCAGGAGATGGTTATTTCTTTGAGACCGGGTATGATAAAAGATCGAGACGAAGTAGTCGCTAAACTGATCGAAATTCAATATGAGAGAAATGATATTGATTTCAAGCGTGGTTCTTTCCGTGTGCACGGAGATGTGTTGGAGGTGTATCCTGCATACTCGGAAAAAATTGCATATCGAGTGGAATTTTTTGGCGATGAAATAGACAGAATTACAGAAATCGATACATTAACAGGAGAAATATTGAATGTGATCGGGCATGTTGCAATCTTTCCGGCGTCTCATTATGTAGTGTCCAAGGAATCTATGGCGCGGGCAACAAAGGCGATTGAAGAAGAGCTGGAGGAGAGGATTCGATATTTCAAAAGTGAAGACAAGCTTTTAGAAGCACAAAGAATTTCAGAGAGAACAAATTTTGATATTGAGATGATGAGAGAGACAGGTTTTTGTTCCGGAATTGAGAACTATTCCAGACATCTGACCGGATTGGAACCGGGACAGCCGCCACACACATTGATTGATTACTTTCCAGATGACTTTATTATGATGATTGATGAGTCTCATAAGACGATTCCACAGATTGGCGGGATGTATCACGGAGACCAGTCAAGAAAGACAACACTTGTAGATTATGGATTTCGATTGCCATCTGCAAAAGATAACCGTCCGTTGAACTTTGAAGAATTTGAAAGCAAGATCAATCAAGTACTTTTTGTTTCGGCTACACCTGGAGAGTATGAAGAGAGAAATGAACTTTTGAGAGTAGACCAGATCATTCGACCGACAGGACTTTTGGATCCGGAAGTAGAAGTGCGTCCGGTAGAGGGACAGATTGATGATCTGATCGGAGAAGTGCATAAAGAAATCGAGAAGAAGAATAAGGTATTGATTACAACGCTTACGAAACGTATGGCGGAAGATTTAACGAATTATATGCGTGAACTGGGAATCCGTGTTAGATATCTGCATTCTGATATTGATACGTTGGAACGTACGGAAATTATTCGAGATATGCGTCTTGATGTGTTTGACGTTCTTGTAGGAATTAACCTTTTGCGAGAAGGGCTTGACATTCCGGAGATTACATTAGTAGCGATATTAGATGCAGATAAAGAAGGATTTTTACGTTCGGAAACATCTTTGATTCAGACGATTGGCCGTGCGGCGCGTAATGCGGAAGGGCATGTGATCATGTACGCAGATGTTATGACAGATTCTATGCGTAATGCGATTACGGAAACGGAGCGAAGACGCAAAGTGCAGATGGCATATAACGAAGAACATGGAATCACACCAAAGACCATTCAGAAATCTGTTCGAGATCTGATTTCTATTTCTAAGAAAGTTGCGGCAGAAGAACTGCGTATGGAAAAGGATCCGGAGTCGATGAGTGTGAAAGAATTACAAAAATTGATCAAAGACGTGACAAAGCAGATGAAGAAGGCAGCTGCAGAATTGAACTTTGAGACGGCGGCAGAACTGCGCGATAAACTGGTGGAATTGAAAAAGCAGTTGCAGGAGATAGAGGAGTAAAAAGATGGCGAAAAAGACAGACACAAGACAGTACATTAAGATTAGAGGCGCAAACGAACATAATCTGAAGAATATAGACGTGGATATCCCGAGAAATGAGCTTGTTGTTCTTACCGGACTTTCCGGCTCGGGAAAGTCGTCCTTGGCATTTGATACGATTTATGCGGAAGGACAGAGACGTTATATGGAATCTTTGTCATCATACGCAAGACAGTTTCTTGGACAGATGGAGAAACCAAATGTGGAGAGTATAGAAGGACTTTCACCGGCTATTTCTATCGATCAGAAGTCGACAAATCGAAATCCGCGTTCCACAGTAGGAACTGTAACGGAAGTATATGATTATTTTCGACTGTTATATGCAAGGATAGGAATTCCGCACTGTCCAAAGTGTGGGAAAGAGATTAAGAAACAAACAGTAGATCAGATGGTAGATCAGATTATGGAGTTGCCGGAAGGGACGAAGATTCAGCTGCTGGCTCCGGTTGTGCGCGGAAGAAAAGGACGCCACGAGAAATTGTTTGAGCGCGCCAAGAAAAGTGGTTATGTTCGAGTGCGAGTGGATGGGAATATGTATGAGCTTACGGAAGAAATTCCGCTTGATAAAAACATCAAACACAATATTGAGATTGTTGTAGATCGACTTGTTGTAAAAACTGGAATTGAAAAACGTTTGACAGATTCGGTAGAGAATGTGCTGAATCTTGCAGAAGGATTACTGACTGTAGATGTGATTGGAGGAGAACCGATTAATTTCAGCCAAAGTTTTTCTTGCCCGGATTGCGGAATCAGCATTGAAGAAATAGAGCCAAGAAGTTTCTCGTTTAACAATCCGTTCGGAGCATGTCCGGAATGTTATGGATTGGGATATAAAATGGAATTTGATATCGATTTGATGATTCCAGACCCAAGCTTGAGTATTAGCCAAGGGGCTATTACTGTAATGGGGTGGCAGTCTTGTACCGATAAAGGAAGCTTTACAAGAGCGATTTTGGAGGCGCTATGTAAAGAGTATCAATTCTCTTTAGATACACCATTCGAAGAATATCCAAAGGAGATTAAAGATATTCTCATTCACGGGACAAACGGAAAAGAGGTTAAAGTACATTATGTAGGACAACGTGGAGAAGGCTTTTATGATGTGGCTTTTGAAGGTTTGATAAAAAATGTAGAACGTCGATATCGAGAAACTTCATCTGAAACGATGAAAGCAGAGTATGAGACATTTATGAGAATTACACCATGCCATGCGTGCGGAGGGCAGAGATTAAAGAAAAGCGCATTGGCAGTTACGGTAGGTGATAAAAATATTGCAGAAGTGACTGCTCTTTCTATCGAAAAATTGCAGGAATTTTTGAATGGACTGGAACTGACAAAGACGCAGGAATTGATTGGCGGGCAGATTTTGAAGGAAATCAAGGCGAGAATAGGATTTTTGATGGATGTAGGGCTAGACTATTTAACGCTTGCTCGTGCGACAGGAAGTTTGTCAGGTGGAGAGGCACAAAGAATCCGTCTTGCAACACAGATTGGTTCGGGATTGGTAGGCGTCGCCTATATTTTAGATGAACCAAGTATCGGATTGCATCAAAGAGACAATGATAAATTGCTGAAGACATTGAAACATTTACGTGATCTTGGAAATACTCTTATTGTAGTAGAGCATGATGAAGATACGATGTTGGAGGCGGATTATATTGTGGATATCGGACCGGAAGCAGGAGAACATGGTGGAGAAGTGGTTGCTGCAGGTACAGCAAAAGAAATCATGAAAAATAAAAAGTCCATTACAGGCGCATATTTAAGTGGACGAATCAAAATTCCTGTTCCGGAAGTGAGAAAAAAACCGACCGGCTGGCTGAAAGTTGTTGGAGCTGCAGAGAACAATCTGAAAAATATTGATGTAGAGATTCCGCTTGGAGTTATGACTTGTGTAACAGGAGTTTCCGGCTCTGGGAAAAGTTCTTTGATCAATGAGATTTTATATAAAAAGCTGGCAAGAGAACTGAACCATGCAAGGACGATTCCGGGAAAACATAAACGAATCGAAGGAATGGAACAGTTGGATAAAGTGATAGATATCGATCAATCACCAATTGGAAGAACGCCTCGCTCGAATCCGGCAACCTATACAGGGGTGTTTGATTTGATTCGTGATCTTTTTGCGGCAACACCGGATGCAAAAGCAAGAGGATATAAAAAAGGGAGATTTAGTTTCAACGTGAAAGGCGGACGTTGCGAAGCTTGTAGTGGTGACGGAATCCTGAAGATTGAGATGCATTTTTTACCGGACGTATATGTACCATGCGAAGTGTGTGAAGGAAAACGGTATAACCGCGAGACTTTGGAAGTGAAATACAAAGGAAAGAGCATTTATGATGTGCTCAATATGACGGTAGAAGAAGCGATGCATTTCTTTGAGAATGTTCCATCGATTCGAAGAAAGATGGAAACGCTCTATGATGTAGGATTATCCTATATCCGACTTGGACAACCATCAACAACTTTGTCTGGCGGAGAGGCACAGAGAATCAAACTTGCGACGGAATTAAGCAAACGAAGTACCGGGAAAACAGTATATATTTTGGATGAACCTACGACAGGACTTCATTTTGCAGATGTGCATAAATTAACGGAGATTTTGCAGAGACTAGCATCGGACGGGAATACCGTGATCGTGATCGAGCATAATTTAGATGTGATAAAAACAGCAGATTATATCATCGATATTGGACCTGAAGGCGGTGACAAAGGAGGGACTGTTGTAGCCAAAGGAACACCAGAGGAAATTGCTGCAAATCCGAAGTCGTATACCGGTAAATATATCAACACAATGCTTAAGAAAATTTAAAATAATTTAATAGAAAATTTCTTTCCATTTATTTGAAATTTGATTATAATAAAAAATGCATGTTGAATGTACGTAGAGGGAGAAAAACAGGGAGTACAAATGATTACAGATAGAGAATATTGGAAAGGGGTATATGAACATGGCAGTCGACATTGGGATTGATTTAGGAACAGCCAGTGTCCTTGTGTATGTAAAAGGCAAGGGCGTTATTTTGAAAGAGCCATCTGTTGTGGCTTTTGATCGTGATACAAATGTAATCAAAGCAATTGGAGAAGAAGCGAGATTAATGCTTGGAAGAACTCCGGGGAATATTGTGGCAGTCAGACCACTTCGTCAAGGAGTGATTTCGGACTATACTGTTACTGAGAAAATGATCAAATACTTTGTGCAAAAAGCTATGGGAAAGCGCATGTTTAAGAAACCACGTATTAGCATTTGTGTACCAAGCGGTGTGACAGAAGTAGAGAGGAAAGCGGTAGAAGAGGCAACATATGCAGCAGGAGCTCGTGAAGTACATTTGATCGAAGAACCGGTTGCAGCCGCAATAGGCGCTGGAATTGATATTGCAAAACCATGTGGAAATATGATCGTAGATGTAGGAGGAGGAACGTCCGATATTGCGGTCATATCTCTAGGAGGAACCGTTGTCAATACCTCGATCAAAATCGCGGGAGATGATTTTGATGAGGCAATTGTACGTTACATGAGAAAGAAGCATAATCTTTTGATCGGAGAACGGACAGCAGAGGATATTAAAATTCGAATCGGAACAACGTATCCATTGGTAGAAGAAGAGACAATGGAAGTCAGAGGAAGAAATCTGGTTACAGGACTTCCGAAAACTGTGACAGTAACAGCTTCTGAGACCGAAGAAGCGCTTCGTGAACCGACAAGCCAAATTGTAGAGGCGGTTATTGCGGTTTTGGAGCGAACACCTCCGGAATTGTCAGCTGATATTTTGGATCGAGGAATTGTCTTAACAGGTGGAGGCGCTATGCTTCGAGGTTTAGAAGAATTGATCGAGGAAAGAACAGGTATCAATACAATGACAGCAGAAGATCCAATGAAAGTAGTCGCGATCGGAACGGGGCAGTTTGTAGAGTTCATGAGTGGAAGATAGAAAATATAGTGAGGAAAGCAGGCGGGGAGGCGTTCCCCGCCTATATTTATAGAATATCAGAATCAGACATTTTTTTAAAGGAGACAAAATGGAAACAGTAACAGGATATGTAGAACATATTGTTTTTCGAAATGAAGACAATGGATATACCGTATTTCATTTGAACAACGAAGATGGAGAAGTAACCTGTGTTGGGAATTTTAACTATATCACAGAAGGAGAATTGCTGGAGCTTCGAGGAGAATATGTGATGCATAGTACGTATGGATTACAATTATCGGTTTCTTCAAGTGAAGTGAAAGAGCCGGAAGACCTATTGCCAATTGAACGATATTTGGGATCCGGTGCAATCAAAGGGCTGGGAGCTGCATTAGCCGGAAGAATTGTAAGAAGATTCAAGGAAGATACTTTTCGGATCATTGAAGAGGAACCGGAAAGACTTGCCGAAGTCAAAGGGATTAGTGAAAGAAAAGCACGGGAGATAGCAGAACAAGTAGAAGGAAAAAAAGACGTGCGTAAGGCGATGATCTATTTGCAGAAATATGGGATATCCACAACTCTTGCAGCAAAGATCTATAAACAGTATGGGCAAAAAGTTTATCATATCCTGGAGAAAAATCCATATCAACTTGCCGATGATGTGCAAGGGGTAGGTTTTAAAACAGCGGATGAGATTGCCATGCGGATCGGAATTCATACAGATTCCGATTATCGGATACGTAGTGGAATATTTTACGCATTACTACAAGGAGTTGCAGAAGGACACATCTATTTACCGGAAGAGATCCTTTTAAGAAGAACGGCAGCTCTTTTGGAAGTAGAAATATCCGATATTCAAAAATATCTTATGGATTTATCGATTGAGAAAAAAATAGTTTTAAAACAGACAGAGCAGGGAATTAGAGTCTATCCATCCAATTACTATTATATGGAATTAAATACGGCAAAAATGTTGCATGACTTAAATATACATGCGGATATAGATATAGCTTATGTAAGTAATCGATTACAGTTGATTGAACAAGATGCGGAATTATCTTTGGACGAAATGCAGAGACAAGCTGTGATAGAAGCTGTGAAACACGGAATCCTTGTCTTAACAGGGGGACCGGGAACCGGGAAAACAACAACGATCAATGCAATGATCCAGTATTTTGGAAGTCAGGGATTGGATATTCTTCTTGCTGCTCCGACTGGTCGAGCGGCGAAACGAATGACGGAAGCTACCGGATATGAAGCACAGACAATTCATAGATTGCTGGAAGTAAGTGGAAATCCGGAAGACGGTGATGGAAGAAGTGGCTTTGCAAGAAATGAAGAGAATCCGTTAGAAACGGATATTCTCATTATCGATGAAGTTTCTATGGTGGATCTTCCGCTTATGCACGCGCTTCTTCGTGCAATCATTCCGGGAACGAGATTGATTTTTGTGGGAGATGGCAATCAGCTTCCGTCAGTTGGTCCGGGAAGCGTGTTAAAAGATTTATTACAGTCAAAGTGTTTTCCGACAGTATGTCTTACAAAAATATTTCGACAGGCAACAGAAAGCGATATTGTAATGAACGCGCACAAGATTAATCGAGGAGAACCGGTAGTATTAGATAATAAGAGCCGCGATTTTTTCTTTTTGAAACGTCAAGATGCGAACACGATCATCAGCGTAGTCCTTACATTGTTGCAAAAGAAACTGCCTAAATACGTAGATGCAGAGACTTATGATATCCAAGTACTTACACCGATGCGGAAAGGATTACTAGGAGTAGAAAGGCTGAATCGGATTCTTCAAGAATATCTGAATCCTCCGACTCAGAAGAAGACAGAAAAAGAATATGGGGATAAATTGTTCCGTGAAGGGGACAAAGTTATGCAGATTAAAAATAATTATCAGCTTGAGTGGGAAATTGCAACCAAGTATGGACTTGTTGTGGATAAAGGTGTCGGGATATTTAACGGAGATATGGGAATCATAACGAATATCAATACATATAACGAAACTTTGGAAGTGGAGTATGATGAAAAAAGGAAAGTAACATATCCGTTCCAGTTATTAGACGAGTTAGAGCTGGCATACGCTATAACGATTCACAAAGCACAGGGAAGCGAATATCCGGCAGTTGTGATTCCGCTTCTTCCGGGACCGAGACAGTTATTTCACCGGAATCTCTTATATACGGCTGTTACAAGGGCGAAAAAATGTGTTACATTGGTTGGGAGCGAAGATACATTTTACGAGATGATACAAAATGCGCATGAACAGAATCGTTATACGAGTTTGGCAGAAAGAATTCAAGAATCTATGTAAAACGTGTTTGATAGAATGCAGAGTCAAATAGTTTGAGGAAAATAATAAAAAAGATATTGGAATTATTGTACCCAACAACTTGTGTTTTTTGCGGGGAAATATGCAAGACGGGTATTTGCGAATCATGCAGCGAAAAAATAGACTATATTCAAGAACCACTATGTAAAAAATGTGGAAAGCCAATTCACTCTCAGGAAGAGGAATTCTGTTTCGACTGTCAAAGAAGAATGGTTCATTATGAACAAGGGAGAAGTCTTTGGCTGCACAAAAGACCGGTAAGTAGCTCGATCTATGAGTTTAAATATAAAAATAAACGAGTGTATGGAGAAGTGTACGGAAGGAAAATGGCAGAACAATTCAGTAATCTTATTCGAATGTGGGAGATAGACGTGTTGATTTCGGTACCGCTTCATAGAAAAAGACAGAGAAAGCGTGGCTATAATCAGGCAGAAATCATAGCAAAAGAATTAGGGAAAAGGTTGAAAATTCCGGTTGATACATCTGTGATTATTAGAGGGCGTGAGACAACACCTCAGAAAGAGTTGGGACAGAAAAACAGGAGAAAAAATTTGAAAAAGGCATTTCGCCTTACCGGAAAAAGATTAACAGGAAAAAATATATTATTGATTGATGATATTTATACGACTGGGAGTACAATTGATGCGATGGCGGAAGTGCTTAAGAAAACCGGATGCGAAAAAATCTATTTCCTTACTATAAGTATTGGACAAGGATTCTGATTGATGTTATACTAAAATATAATGTCAATATAATGTCAAAAAAAGGGAAACGAGTATCGAGGTGAAGAGATGTTAAATGAAAAAAGACTGAAACTTATGACCCGGATGGCAATTTATGAAAATCATGAAGGAAAAGATGATTTCAAAATGAACGAATATTATCAAAAAGATTATGCAAGCTTAAATACATGGATATCCATTATTTGGGCGACTATCGGATATGGAATTATTATCGGAGCAGTTTTGCTTGTATTTTTTGACAAGATTTTCAGTGTAGCCAGTTTATCCGGACTTCTGATCATAGCAGGAACGATTGTGATCGGATATTTGATGCTGATCGTAATCGTTGGAATTATTGCGTATAATTTTTATAAGAAAAAATATCTGGCGGCTAGGAAAAGGATAAAACGATTTAATAATAACCTGACCCGTTTGGAAAAGATGTATGAAAAGGAGAAAAGATAAATGAGCAGTTTACTTGAATGGAAAAAGAAGTTGCAGACAATTTATGCGCAGTATTCCATGTACATTGATAAAGCAATCCGCTTTATGTTGGCGCTTACAACCTTTTTGTTGATCAGTACACGTATTGGATTTATGGAGAAACTTGCAAGTCCGATTATCGCAACCGGTTTGGCAGTAATATGCACATTCCTTCCATTAAATGTTACTGTAATTATTGCAGGAGCATTGATGCTGGTACATATGTTTTCTCTGTCTATAATCATAGCCGGAGTGACAGCGGTTGTACTTTTTCTTATGTTTATTTTCTATTTTAGATTTACACCGAAAAAAGCAGTGATTTTACTTCTTACACCAATTGCGTTTACAGTAAAATTACCGGTACTGATTCCGGTAATATTTGGATTGATTGGAAATCCGGTATATGCGATTCCGACAGCTTTCGGAACTATTGTATATTATTTTGTAAAATTTACAAAAGAGTACGCAGGAGCGATGGGAAATGCGGGAAAAGAATCCATGATAAATATAGCGATTGGATTTGTAAAGCAAGTCATGACGAATAAAGAAATGTGGTTTGTAGTTGCAGCGGTTGTGGTTAGTCTGCTTGTTGTATACTTGGTTCGTAGACTTCCGATTGATTATGCGTGGGCAATCGGCAGTGTTGCAGGAGCAGTCGCATATATTGCAGTATCGGTAACTGGAAATATTATGTTCGATACAGGAATCAGTTATGTGACTCTTGTGTTAGGAGCTGTTTTAGCGACAGTCATCGGGCTTGGATTAGAATTGATGATATTTTCTGTGGATTATTCAAGAACAGAAAATGTACAATTTGAAGACGATGAATATTATTATTATGTAAAAGCAGTACCAAAGTTATCTGTACCAGCAAAAGAAAAACAAGTAAAACGTATTAATAAACGTCAGGAAATAGAAAAAAAAGAAAATGAAACAATGAGTCGAAAAGAAGAACTCGATGATTCGACGCCTAAAATGCAGCTTACAGGAGAAATGGATATAGATAAGCTGATTGAAGAGGAATTGATGAAATAGGATGAGATAGAAGGATGATAGGAGGTGACGGAATGAAAGAATGGATCATGCAGATGGTAAATCAGTATTTTGCGGACGTACCGGATATTAAACTTACAGATATTGTGGAAATTATCATTATTGCGGTCATTGTATATGAGATTGCACTTTGGATCAAAAATACAAAAGCATGGATGTTATTGCGCGGTATTGTTGTTTTAGCTATTTTCATTTCCGTTGCAGCAATATTCCGAATGAATACCATTTTATGGCTTGTAAGGAATTCTATCAGTGTCTTGGCGATTGCGGCGATTGTTGTGTTTCAACCAGAACTTCGAAGAGCATTGGAGAAGTTAGGAGAAAAGGATTATTTGAAGACAGTCGTTGGATTTGATAAGTCCAAAGAAAAAGAACGTTTCAGTAAGGAGACGATCGATGGCATTGTTACTGCAGCGTTTGAAATGGCAAAAGTAAAAACTGGCGCATTGATTGTAGTAGAAGATGTAATCCAACTTACAGAATATGAAAGAACAGGAATCCAATTGGATAGTCTTGTGTCCAGTCAACTTCTCATTAATATTTTTGAACATAATACACCGCTTCATGATGGAGCGATTATTATACGAGGAGATAGAATTGCAGCGGCTACCTGCTATCTTCCATTATCAGATAATCGAGAACTTAGCAAAGCTCTCGGTACTCGTCACCGTGCGGCGGTCGGTATGAGCGAAGTAAGTGATGCGTTGATTATTGTTGTATCAGAAGAAACCGGAGCAGTATCTTATGCGCAGGGAGGAAGAATTGTACGACACCTAAATGAAAGACAATTAACAGATAAGTTGAATGAATTGCGCAAAAAAGAATCCGCGCCGAAGAAAAGAGGTTTGAAAAAGTGGTGGAAAGGAAGGGAAGAAGATGAAAGACAGATTTCTAAATAATATCGGTCTGAAAGTGATGTCTCTTCTCTTTGCTATTGTACTTTGGATGATGGTAGTGAATGTAGACGATCCGGTTGATGAGGAGACGTTTCGTAATGTCCCGGTACAAGTACTTCATGAAGAAATATTTACTGCAAAGGCGAGCACCTATAGTATATTAGATGGAAATGAGACTGTGTCGGTTACGGTTCGTGCCAGAAGAAAAGTGTTGTCTGATATTCGGTCGAATGATATTCGAGTTACCGCAGATATCAGAAATCGTGTTAGTAATTCTTTGAGTGAAGCAACACTTCAAACGGAGGTAGACATAAAGGGATTTGAAGGAGATTACGTAGAAGCATATACGAATCCTCGCAATATTCAGATCGAAATAGAACCAAGTGCACAAAAAGATTTTACAATCAGTGTAGAAACAAACGGTACGCCAAGAGGAGGAAATACGCTCGGCAAATTGGTTGCCGATCCGAAAGTGATTCGTCTGGGAGGAGCTGAGTCACAGATCAACCGCGTTAAAAAAGTTGTGGCGGTAGTATCGGTATCCGGTTTGTCAGAAAGCCAAACAGTACAGGCGGAGTTGAAACTTTTTGACGGAGATGACCAGGAAGTAGATCCAGCTCTTTTTGAAAATAATTTAGGCGCCGAAGGCTTAAAAGTAGATGTTGAAATTTTAAAAACAAAGGAAATTCCAATTCGAATTGAAGCGGACGATCTTCGCCCAGCGACAGGTTACTCGATTGGAAAAGTAAGCTGTGTTCCACAAGTTGTCAAAGTGGCAGGTGAAGAAGAAAAAATCAATGATATAACAGAAATTGAAATTCCCGCAGAAGACTTAGAAGTGGAAGGAATTTCGTCAACAAGCGAAGTGAATATTGATTTGTTAGGATATCTTCCGGAAGGAATTACACTGGAAGATACGACAGCTAATACAGTTGTTGTAACGGTTGCGGTAGAACGAAATGGAACAAAAGTGTTTACAATACCGAGCAATAATATCGTTATAGAAAAAGTGACAGGAGACTTAAAGCCTGGTGTTGCAACATTGGAGAATATAGAACTTCACATTACAGGAACGGATGAAGCTTTGGAAAAACTGACAGAGATACCAGCGGTATATGTAAATATGGAAAAATATACAATGCCGGGAACCTATACTGTACCAGTAGAGGTAACGTTACCGGAAGGCTGTAGCCTCGTGGAAAGTCCAAAAGTACAAATCAAATTAGAAGAACAAAAATAGGAGGAGTCTATGATTAAAAGAAAAGTAAAAATAAAAAATCCAACAGGGCTCCATTTGAGACCCGCGGGTATGTTCTGCAAGCGAGCTGCGGAATTTGAAGATTGCAGTATCAGATTTCGAGTAGATGATAATACAACAGGGAATGCCAAGAGTGTATTAAGTGTTTTGGCAGCTTGTATCAAACAAGGAGATGAAATTGAAATCATCTGTGAAGGTGATAGTGAAGAACATGCAATGGAAGCGATGGTTCGACTTGTAGAAGAAGAGTTAGAGGATTAAGAGATATGGAAAGAGGAGCTTAGGCTCCTCTTTTTGTAATTAGATTTCCCAAAATGATTCCTAAACATGAACCAAGACTGTCTATGAATACATCCTTTATGGAAGGCCCCCTTCCGGCGACAAAAGATTGATGATATTCATCGCTTCCTGCAAAAGTAATACAGATAAGAAATGCTGAAAGAAACAATTTTCTTCCACGTAATCCATAGACGAAAAGCGGAAAAATGACAGAAAGAGCAAAGATACAGTATTCTGTCATATGTGCCAATTTACGTATGGGAAATTCCAAAAAGTTTGCATATGCTTCTATTTTATCTTCTGACCAGTCTTGTTGAAAAATAAATTCACTGGTTTTTACAACCTGTGTACTAATTGTATGACTAAGGCTTCCGGATTCAGTTCCGGTTTGCGAAGAAAAAGAGAAAATAACAAACATTAGGAAAATCATAGGAAGGAAAGAAAATGGTTTTAGAAAAGTTTGTGGTTTTAAATCATGCACTATAATAGTTCTCCCTTACTAAAAATACGGATATAGTTTATCACAAAGTAAAGAAAATGTGTGGGAATTAGTAAATATTTGTGTTAAACTAAAAAGAAAGATTAAAATTTGAAGGAGAGAATTTTCATGAAAAAAGCAACATTAGTCATTATGGCTGCTGGAATCGGAAGTCGCTTCGGAGGCGGGATCAAACAATTGGAACCGGTAGGTCCAAATGGTGAGATTATTATGGATTATTCCATTTATGATGCAAAAGAGGCTGGATTTGATAAGGTTGTATTTGTAATACGTAAAGATTTGGAAAAAGATTTTAAAGAAGTTATTGGCAATCGTATCGAAAAGGAGATAGAGGTTGCCTATGCTTATCAAGAAAAAGACGATATTCCAAAACGATTCCAAGAAGTGTATAGCGACAGAGCAAAGCCGTGGGGAACAGGACAGGCAATTCTTTGCTGTAAAGATGTAGTAGACGAGCCATTTTTGGTAATCAATGCAGATGATTATTATGGAAAAGAAGCATATCAAGAGGCTTATACATATTTAACAGAGGAGCAGCCAAAGTCAGAAAAAGTGCAAGCTTGTATGGTAGGATTTGTTCTTGGAAATACTTTGAGTGAAAATGGAGGAGTAACACGCGGAATCTGTACCGTAGATGAACAGGGGAATCTTGTGGACATCGTAGAAACATCCAATATCGAAAAGACTGAAAGAGGGGCTGCTGTTCGTGAAGGAGAGTGCTTGAAATCAATAGATGTCAATGTTCCAGTGTCTATGAATATGTGGGGACTCCATCCTGACTTTTTCTCGATATTGGAAAGGGGATTTGAAAAATTCCTGGAAGAAAAAGTGCCGGAAAATCCAAAAGCGGAATATTTAGTTCCGACAATTGTGGGAGGTCTATTGAAAGAAGGAAGAATAGATTTGAAGGTATTAAAATCTCATGATAAATGGTTTGGCGTTACTTATAAAGAAGACAAAGAATCGGTAGTTGAGTCTGTAAGAGAGTTGGTAGAACAAGGAGTATATCCTGAAAAATTGTTTGAGTAAAATGCATAGAAAAGTATTTGAGGTGGTGAAGTATGGAAAGAATAATAATTGACAAGTTGGGTCCTATAAACCATTGTGATTTATATATTAATGATTTTATGGTTTTTACAGGACCACAAGCATCCGGAAAAAGTACAATTGCCAAAAGCATTTTTTTCTTTAAAAATATTAGAAAACTTTTGCTTATGCAAATTAATAAGCAGATTCTAGGCGGAAATGATGGTAGAGCGTTATCCACTAAAAATCGTTTGATAAAAGAGATTCGATCTAATTTTTTGCAAACTTTTGGAACAACATGGTGTATGGATAAGGATATGTCAATTGAATATTATTATACAGATTTAATTCATATAAAAATTTATTTGAAAAATGATTTGAATGCGCCTAACTACATATGGATTGAACTAAGTAAAAAATTAGTGAGATTTCTTAATTTTTACGATGAATTACAGGTAGATGTATTTACGCATGCAGGCAATAATGAAAATATAAAAAAAGAGATAGATGAGTTTTTCGGAGATGATACAGAAGTAATTTATATTCCTGCCGGAAGAAGTATGATGACTTTGTTTAGTTCGCAACTAATGTTTATGTATAGTGTGATGAATGACGATCAGAAGAGAAGTTTGGATTATTGTACACAAAATTATTTGGAAAGAATCATGCAATTAAAACCGTCGTTTTCTAATAGTGTAGAATCATTGATTCAAGAAAAAATCGAATTGACAGATATTAAGATCAATAAGCAAACTCTAGAACAATGTGCAAAATTAATGAGAAAAGTTTTGCATGGAGAATACAGAAATGTCGAGGGGGAAGAAAGGTTACAGGTAACAGAAGATAGGTATGTAAAAATTAATTTCGCCTCTTCTGGACAACAAGAGGCGATCTGGATTTTGAATGTAGTGTTTTACTATTTGCTCAACAATAAAAAATCATATTTTATTGTTGAAGAGCCAGAATCACATTTATTTCCGAATGCCCAAAAACTAATTACTGAGTTTATTTCTTTGGCAAAGAATAATGGAAACAAGATACTTTTGACAACTCATAGTCCATATATTTTAGGAACTATTAATAATTTACTCTACGCTAATAAAATATCTTCAAAGGTTGCTCGTAATATGTTAGAAAAAATTATAGATTCATACAAGTGGATTGAATTTGAAAGTTTGTCTGCATATTATGTAGAGAATGGAGAAATACGATCTTGTTTGGATAATGAATTTGAATCTATTCAAAATGAAGTGATTGATGGAGCTTCTGATGTGATAAATGAAGACTATGAAAAAATGGTGGAGTTGTGGATTGGGAATATAATGGAGGAAAGATAGTATGATTCTTATTCCTGAGAAATCTATATGTGAAAAAAATCAGTCCATTGTTGTGTCTAAAGATAAAGGAACACAAAGAGAACATCGTGCAATAAATCCCAATAGAAGATTCGATTTGAGACATTACAAGCTTGATGGTGATGTGTTTAAACAAATGAAGTGTTGTGATTTTTTACTTATCAATGATAGTACGAAAAAAGCTTATTTGATTGAGCTGAAAGGTGGAAATATAGATGAGGCAATTGAACAATTGGAATCTAGCGAACAAAAATGTAAAAAAGAATTAAAAGAATACGACTTTTTTTATCGGATTGTATGTAGTAAAGTCAGAACGCACAAGATTCAAAGTGGGAAATTTCGTAAATTTAAAGAAAAATGTGGAAAAAAATTAATAACAAAAGAAAATGTTTTATCAGAAAGCTTGGATTGACAGATTAAGAACCAGATATCGTATGCTATTAAAGATGTTTGGTTCTTTTAATGTGTATCTGGTTTGGTATGATAGAACTATTACTGGAATGGTTTGGAAGTGTGCTAATAAAAAATTTACACCATGCTAATATCAAAGGTCAATGAAGCTCTTGAAATAGAGAAAAGAAATTGATTAAAATGTTTGCAACATATACCTGAATTGGGGTAGAATAGAAATTAGCATAAAAGATTGATATATATTTTTGATTTGATGGAAAGGTGGAGTATACATATGAAGAAAAAGGTGTTGGCTATACTACTCGCGACAGGAATGATAGTGGGCAATTTGGGGAGTCTGGCAGTAAGAGCGACTGAAGTTACAAATGAAATTGCTTCTGAAGAAGTACCGGTTGATAAAGAAGAGGATATAAGTTCAGAAGGCGAAAAGATAGGAGAAGAAGTAGAAAATAGTACAACAGAAATAAGTGAAGAGAATACAGCAAATGTAATAGAAATTGTTGATGAAAAACGAGAAGTCAGCAGTTCAACTACAGAGTTCCAAGGAGAATCCAGCTTAGATGAGCATAATGTAAATGTAGTAGATAAAGATGGAAATGTAACTTTTATAGATGTGTCAGAAGATGATACGATTGTTGCTTCAACGTTTGCAGATGATCGTGCGTTGTCGCCGCAGATTGTCAATCTGAGGCAAACTACAGGTGTGTTGAATTATAAAGAAGTAGGAACCGGAAATGCTGGATATGTTGCTGGAGCCTATGGAGCTGATGCTGCCTATCTTGGAACGGATGGCGAAACAGTAAAATTCATGATAGGTGGTGTGATAGGAGAAGTAGCAGAAAGTAAAGTGCAAATTGTTCCGAAAGAAAACGCAAAGTCAGTAAGTTATTATGCGATATCGTCTGGTCGTTTGTATCATTACATTGCTACAAATGTAAATTCTACAAGTTATGGAAGCACTTTGGATAATGGGCCGGCGCCTTCTTATTTAAAATCCGGAGTAAAATATTATAGTTATGATGGGCATTACTTCTATACAGAAAGTAATTTTGAAGAAATGTTGGATGACTACAACAAGAATGTCAGAACCCATGCAGTAAATGCGAATAATCCGCATTATAATTATTTTCAATATTTACCATTGAGAAGCCAATCAAATTATTCAGGAAGTGTATTAAATACCATTATTAATAAAAAAGTAGCATCGACTTCTAAGATGAAGGATACAGGAATGGAATTTACAGAAAATCAAAATTTATATGGTGTGAATGCGTTATTGATGGTGGGAATTGCAGCTAATGAAAGTGGTTGGGGGTCTAGTAATATAGCAAAGACAAAGAATAATTTATTTGGATTAAATGCTGTGGATTCTTCTCCGGGGCAAAGCGCAAATTACTTTGCAAGTGTTGAACAGTGTATTACTGAATTTGCGGAGAAGTGGATGTCAAAGGAATATTTGAATCCTAAAAATTGGAAGTATTATGGAGCTTTCCTTGGTAATAAAGGAAGTGGGATGAATGTAAAATACGCATCGGATCCATACTGGGGAGAAAAAGCAGCTTCAATGGCATGGAATTTAGACAAAGGAAATGGAAATAAAGATTTCAATAAGTATACACTTGGAATTAAAGATCCAATAGCGCCAAATAATACGGTGAATATTCGAAAAGATAGTAGTACATCGTCTACAGTATTATTTAAGACACCGAAACAAGCAAACTGTGCATATATTGTTTTAGATAAAACATCGGTTAATAAATTTTATAAAATTCAAAGCGATGGAGTGCTGAATAGTGGAAGGACGGCTATTAACACAAGTAGTGGACTTTATGATTTTAAAAATATGTATGCATATATTAGTGCAGATTATGTGAAGATTGTAAGCAATGGAAATGGCTCACAGACAGAACCGGAGCTTCCTGAAAAGCCCGATAAAAAGCCAAATCCCAAAGTACCGGCAGTATCAGTGCCAACTTCAGTAAAAAATGTTATTACGTATAGTTCACATATTGCAAATATTGGATGGGAGAGTAATGTTCAAAATGGTGTGCAAAGTGGAATGACAGGACTTGCGTATCCAATGGAAGCGATTAAAATAGATGTGAAGGGGATCAGTGATCTGGGAGTGAGATATAGCGCTCATGTTTCGAATATTGGATGGCAGTCTTGGGTAGATGGAGGAAAAATCGCTGGAACAACAGGAAAGGCCAAATCAATGGAAGCGATTAAAATAGAACTTACAGGAAGTTCTGCAAATCAATACGATATTCATTATAGAGTGCATGTGAAAGATATAGGTTGGACGCAATTTGTGTCTAATGGTGAAGTGGGAGGAACAACAGGGAAGGCAAAGTATATAGAAGCAATACAGATTGTTCTCTTAAAAAAAGAAAAAAATATATCAGTACCATCATCATTGAAAGATAGTATTCAGTATAGCACTAATTCGTCAAAATTAGGATGGACCGGAATCACTAAAAATGGTAAACAGAGTGGTACGATTGGCATGAATTCTCCATTGACAGGAATAAAAATACAGACAAGTGGAGTGTCGGGGTTGGGTATCAGATACAGCACCCATATTCCAAATGTGGGATGGCAATCTTATGTTGCTGATGGTAAAGAGTCAAATGCTATATCTGAACCAAAAAGATTAGAAGCAATTAAGATAGAATTAACAGGAAATGCAAGTTCTAAATATGATATTTATTATCGTGTACATGCACAAGACTATGGCTGGTTGGGCTGGGCCAAAAACGGAGCGGCGGCTGGAACACAAGGATATGCAAAACATTTGGAAGCAATACAAATTGTCTTAGTAACAAAAGGAAGTTTTGTGCCAGGAAACACGGAAAATGCATTTATCGAGAAGAGATCCGATATTAGTTACAGCAGCCATGTGAGAAATATTGGTTGGCAGAGTAGTGTGATGAACGGAAAGACAAGTGGAACAATAGGAAAAGCATTACCAATAGAAGGAATCAAAATATCTTTGAAGAACAAATTATATAGTGGTTCTATTCAATATTGTACGCATGTAAAGAACATTGGTTGGCAAAACTGGGTGAATGAAGGTGCATTGGCCGGAACGACAGGAAAGGCGTTAAGTGTAGAAGCAATCAAAATCAAATTGACAGGAAATATGGCAAAACATTATGATGTTAATTATAGAGTACATGTGAAAAATATCGGTTGGCAAAACTGGGTAAAAAATGGAGAAGTTGCGGGAACAACAGGAAAAGCTTTGAATATTGAAGCAATAGAAATAAAATTAGTAAAAAAATAAATGATATATTCAATATGGGTAGTGTAAAGTAGCCTATGAAAAAATTGGAGCTAAAAAATAGCTCCATTGGAA
>URRQ01000038.1 GCA_900550235.1 uncultured Lachnospiraceae bacterium | reverse complement strand
GTAGTAATAGTTTAGGATATGAAGTAGGGAATTTTTTTGAATATCAAGAAGGTTTTCCGACTGTTTCATCCTTTGTTCAACAACGTCAGAAATTGGATTATTCTGCATTCAGATATTTATTTGATAAATTCAATGAATGTATAGATGATCACCCAGTATTATTTAAGCAGTATCGATTGTTGGCAGTGGATGGAAGTGATCTGACCTTGCCTTATAATCCCAAAGAAAACAATGTGATTGCTGATAATCACGTGTCAACGCTCCACTTAAATGCACTATACGATGTTTGCAATAAGCGTTTTTTAGATGTTGTAATTCAACAGGCGCTAAAAGAAAACGAGTATGATGCCGCATGCCAACTTGTAGATAGGATTTCTGAAAAACATCCTGTCATTCTATTGGCAGATAGAGGATTTGAAAACTACAACCTGTTTGCACATGTTGAAGAAAGGCTGTTTGATTATGTCATAAGAGTAAAAGACATTACTAGTAACGGAATACTTTCTGGGTTAGAATTGCCGGATGCACCAGAATTCGATGTAACAAAAAGAATTGTAATTACTCGACATTCGACTGGCCCTGCTGCAATAATGCCTGGCGTATACAAATATTTTTCAAAAAAATATCGGTTTGACTACATTGAAAACAGTAAATGTCCTGACTATGAAATGCATATAAGGTTTGTAAGATTTCAACTATCAGAAACGAACTATGAAGTACTGGCGACAAGTCTTCCAGAAGAAACGTTTTCGGTAATGGATTTGAAAGAACTCTATCAGCTTCGTTGGGGCATAGAAACTGGTTTTCGGGAGTTGAAATATATATTAGGTCTTGCAGCATTTCATTCCAAGAAGGAGAATTCTATTCTCCAGGAGGTGTTTGCCAGACTAATTATGTACAATTTCAGTATGTGTATTATCCAAAAAGTATCCATAAAAGAAAAAGACCGCAGCCACCAACTGCAGGTCAATTTCACACAGGCAACAAAAATCTGTCTAAACTTTTTTAAGCATAGAGGAAATGAGCCGCCATATAACATAGAAACCACAATTCAACGTTTCTTACTTCCAATAAGACCCAACCGAAAGCGACTACGAGTAACTGTCGGAACATGCGTGGTTCCTTTCAATTATAGATTAGCATAAGAGTCCCAAAATGCAATATCTTTTTACTCCTCCGAACAAACGAAGGAGCTTTTGTGGTGCTCAAATCCGTACACTTCATATAAAAAAGACAGGACATACATTTTTTGTATGTCCCACCTCGAAGGTCCTCGCATCCCAACGCCTTAACTTAATGACATTGTCCTCTCGAATACTTCCTCTTATATTATCCTACTTTAAATTTGAATTTTTGAATATCCTTTTCGCTGGATACCTTCTCGATGATACCGCCGAGACTTCTTAATTTTTCTTCAAATCTCTCGTACCCTCTTTGAATATATACAATATCATCAACAATTGTAATTCCGTCTGCCGCAAGACCCGCAATTACAAGAGCCGCGCCTGCTCTCAAGTCCGGAGCGCTCACTCTGGCGCCGGAAAATCCATCCACACCTTCAATAGTAGCCGAATTGCCTTCTACTTTAATGTTGGCTCCCATTCTCGCAAGCTCGTCTAAATATTTAAAACGATTTTCAAAAATACTTTCTGTAATCGTACTTGTTCCGTTGCATAATGCAAGGGTCACACCAATCTGCGGCTGCATATCTGTAGGAAATCCCGGATATGGAAGAGTCTTCACCTGCGTATGTTTTAACTGTCCTTTGGATACAACACGAACCGCATCATCAAATTCTTCTACTTCACAACCAATCTCTACTAATTTTGCCGTAGTAGCTTCCAAATGTTTTGGAATAACATTCATTACAGTCACATCACCCTTGGTAGCTGCCGCCGCAAACATAAATGTACCTGCTTCAATCTGATCCGGAATAATCGAATATTCTGTCTTATGAAGTTTCTTCACTCCACGAATCTTGATGATATCCGTTCCTGCACCTCTTATGTTCGCTCCCATGCTGTTCAAGAAATTGGCTACATCGACAACATGTGGCTCTTTTGCCACATTTTCCATAATCGTAAGCCCATCTGCCATAGCTGCCGCCATCATAACGTTGATCGTTGCACCTACGCTTACAACATCAAAATAAAGATGTGTTCCTCTTAATTGCTCTGCCTCCGCAATGATCTTACCATGTTCAATCACAACATCTGCGCCAAGAGCCTTAAAACCTTTCAAATGCTGGTCAATTGGTCTGCTGCCAATATTACATCCTCCCGGAAGTGCAACCTCTGCCTTGTTGTATTTTCCAAGCAATGCTCCTAATAAGTAATAAGAAGCTCTGATTTTCTTGATATAATCATACTCAATACTAAAATCGCCAATCCCGCTTCCATTGATCTTTACTGTATGACGATCAATACGTTGGATTGTCGCACCAATGCCTGCCATAGCTTCTAATAATACATTGATATCATTCACATCCGGTAAATTATCTATTGTCACTGTCTCATCTGTCATGATCGCAGCCGCAAGAATAGCGAGAGCCGCATTTTTAGCACCGCCAATTTGCACTTCCCCTACAAGCGGTGTTCCACCCTTAATAATATATTGCTCCATATTGCACCTCAATTATTTCGTATTTATTACAAATTTATGATAATTTCTTTTCTAATAGCTTACCCAGTTTTTACACGTAGTCTCAATATAGTATAGCATAAATTCTCTATTTGTAAAACATTTTTCTTCTGTCGAGTGATTCTCCCCATGCTTTTATACGATTTTACACACGTTTTCCAATACAAGATCGATCGTTTCTCCAAGATCCTTTCCGTCTTCATCGATCGTAAGATCTGCATATTTTTCAAAAAGTTTTACTCTTTCTTCATAAAGCATCTCCAACGTCTGACCCTCTTTCAAGACAACGCCTCTATTCTTGGCATTGCGGATCCTGTTATTGATCGTTTCAAAAGAAGCGCGAAGATACACTACTACGCCAATCTTTTTATAATGCTCCATCGCTTCCTGACAATACACAACGCTTCCCCCGGGAGAAATAACTGCACGTTCAGCCTGTACATCACGATTGACCTGATTTTCAATTCTTAAAAATCCGTCAATCCCCTCATCCTCTATAATTTCTTTCAAAAGCCTGTTTTCCTGCTTTTGGATTAAAAGATCTGTATCAATAAACTCATATCCTAATCCTTTCGCAACAACAACCCCCACCGTACTCTTTCCGACAGCAGGCATTCCAATCAAAATAATACTTTTCATACATTTTCCCCACTCTCTGTTATGAAAACGTATTTTATCACAAATCTATATCCCCGTCTATAAAAAAACCTTTTATTTTATTGCCATCCAGGATAAAGTCTCCGTCTATTTCGACGTTTTTCGCCTCTTCTCTTCATGAGTTCATGCAAAAGAAGCACTTCCACGATAGTGTTTCTCTCTTTTGAAGCAATCCCCATGTTCTCCATTTCTAATTCATCCGTTTCAATTTTTTCACAAATCCTTCTGCACATCATTCGAATTCCCAATATATCCGGATACTCATCGTAGATCATACTCCCTTCATATTCCATTCGATCGCATTCTCTTTCTACAAACGGCAGAAGTTTCTTCACTTCCTCCGGATACATACTCCGCATATATTCCAAATCTCGTCTCTCTTTTCTCTCATCATCATACTCGAACGGCATCGGATAAGTCATGTAATAAGGCAATTTGTAGTCCATAACAGCAGCTCCCTCTACATCAATTCTGATTTATCATATGCTAAAATCTCAAAAAAGTGAAAGACAACAGAAAAACAGCGCATGCAAGAGCTGTACTTTGTACTCTTACATGCGCTGTTTTTTGGTTTCTAATTCTGATAGTTGTATTTCCGTATTTTATGCCTCATACCCGTTTGGATTATTAGACTGCCATCTCCATGCATCTTCACACATTTCTTCCAGTCCTCTTTCCGCTTCCCAGCCAAGTTCTGCTTTTGCTTTCGCAGGATCTGCATAGCATGCAGCGATATCGCCAGGTCTTCTAGGTTTGATTTCATATTTGATCTCTTTTCCACAAGCTTTTCCGAAAGCTTTTACCATATCAAGAACAGAGTATCCGTTACCTGTTCCTAAATTGTAAACATTTACTCCAGATTTGTCTTCAATCTTCTTCAATGCTTTTACATGTCCGATTGCGAGATCCACTACATGGATATAATCACGTACTCCTGTTCCATCCGGTGTATCATAATCATCACCAAACACTCCAAGGCATGCTAATTTTCCAACTGCAACTTGTGAAATATATGGCATTAAATTGTTCGGAATTCCCTTTGGATCTTCACCAATTGTTCCGCTCTTATGAGCTCCAACCGGGTTGAAGTAGCGAAGAAGTACTACGTTCCACTCAGGATCTGCTGTATGAAGGTCTGTCAAAATCTGTTCTAACATAGATTTTGTCCAACCATATGGATTCGTACACTGTCCTTTTGGACATTCCTCTGTAATCGGAACAAATGCCGGATCTCCGTATACTGTTGCAGAAGAACTGAAAATGATATTTTTCACTCCTGCATTTCTCATAGCATCGCAAAGTACAAGAGTACCAGCAATATTATTGTCGTAGTATTCCAATGGTTTTGCTACAGACTCGCCAACAGCTTTCAATCCTGCAAAATGAATGACTGCGTCAATATCTTCTTTTGCAAAAATTTCTTTTAAAGCTTCTGCATCGCGAATATCAGCTTCATAAAATTTCACCGGTTTTCCAACGATCGCTTCTACTCTTTTTAAAGATTCTTTGCTTGAGTTACATAAGTTATCAAGAACAACTACATCATAGCCTGCATTGATCAATTCGATGCATGTGTGGCTTCCGATATACCCTGCTCCACCTGTTACTAAAATTGCCATAATAATTCCCTCCTGTAATTAAATGTTCATGATTATGCGTATTTCCGAATAATCTCCTGCATTGTATCCCATTTTGCTTCCATGTCTTCTACAAGTTTAAACTGTGTACGGCAACGATCAAGATTGTGTCCTTCTCTATGTACTTTGAAATAATGATCTCCCTCTAAGTAATCCGTAAGGAAGCGCATTCCACATTCAAACGTCATAACTTTAGCTCCCATTGGAAGAAGCTCAATTTCTTTCTCTGTAAGCTTACCAGCACAGCCTTCGATAAATCCTTTTGCATAGATATCGAATAAATCCATATCGCAAGATACTTTACTTAAATCCTGCTCATCTTCTGCTGCAGTACTTGCTCCAAAACGGATAGAATCACCAAAGTCATTCATCGCAAGTCCCGGCATAACAGTATCAAGGTCAATCACGCAAATACCTTTTCTTGTCTTGTCATCGATCATGATGTTGTTAAGCTTCGTATCGTTATGTGTAACACGAAGAGGCAGCTCACCTTTTTCCAGCATATCGCCAAATACATTTGCCACATCTTCATGATCAAGAACGAACTGGATTTCTTTCTGCACAGAAGCAACGCGTCCACATACGTCTTCTTCTACCGCTTTCTTAAATGTTGCAAATCTGGCTTTTGTATCATGAAATCCTTCAATTGTCTCATGGAGCGTCTCTGCCGGATACTCCGCAAGTAATCTTTGGAAATTACCGAATGCTACGGCGCTCTGATAGAAATCTTCCGGTGTCTCTACCTGATCATAGCTTGTAGCGCCTTCGATAAATTTGTAGGATCTCCAATATCCACCCTCAGAATCTACGAAAAAGGCTCTGTTCGCTACTGTACGAATTACGTTCAATGTCTCTCTCTCCGGATCTCCGCCATTTTCAATAATGATGTCTCGAAGATACGAAGTAACTCCAATGATATTTTCCATCAGTTTTTCAGGTTCTTTAAAGATACTCGTATTCATTCTTTGTAAAATTACTCGAAGTCTTCCCATACCGCAGATATCAAATGTTAAGAGAAATGTATCATTAATATGTCCGCTTCCGTATGGTCGTTCATCTACCAGAATTCCTTCATATCGGAAATTTGCAATTGCTTCATCTTTCAGTCTCTGTAATGATTTTCCCATTATTTGTCACCCCATAAATTCTCAGGATATAATCCTGCCTCTTTCATTTCTTTGATCGCAGCTACTACAACCGGCTTATCTTCTTTATATGTAACACCATACCACTTATCTTTTGAAGAAAGAACTGTAACTTCTGCTTTTCCTGCTTCCTGAAGATCGTTTACAACTGTCGGAAGGAAGTATTCACATTTCATCGGGTTTTCCTGTAATCCCTTTTCAAGAAAGGCAGGGAAACCTGCTTTGATCTCTTCCAGAATACTTCTTGTGAATCCCCACATATTCATAGATACAAGCGTCTCTCCCGGAACATATGTCCATGTCTGTCCATCATCTTCTGTAAATGCGATTCCATCTTCTTTTTTCTCAATACGTGTTCTCTCGTGAATAGATACAAGTTCTCCATTCTCGTTAACACTACAGATACCACGTGCTACGTGTCCATTATCTGTTACCGTATTTCTAAGTTCATATCCTACCATTGTATAACGGTATTTCTCATCATCTTCATGAGTGGAAAGATAATTGTAAATTGTCTCAAAAGCGCCTCTTCCATAATAATCATCAGCATTAATTACGGCAAACGGTCCATCGATACAGTCAATCGCACTTAATACTGCATGTGCAGTTCCCCATGGTTTTACACGTCCTTCCGGCACTTCAAATCCCTCCGGAATATTGTTCATATCCTGGAAAGCATACTCTACATCCATGATCTTTTCCATACGATTTCCTACTGCTTCTTTGAAATCCGCTTCATTCTCATGCTTGATAATGAAAACAACTTTTTCAAATCCTGCTCTCTTTGCATCAAAAATGGAAAAGTCCATAATGATATGTCCCTGTTCATCTACCGGGTCAATCTGTTTTAATCCACCGTAACGACTTCCCATTCCTGCTGCCATAATCACAAGTACTGGTTTTTTCATAGTTTTTTCCTCCACTTTCATACTTTTTATGACGTTTCTTTCATTAATCTTATTCTATACCATTTTGTCAGAAAAATCTTTATTAGATTAAATTATATGTTTGCACAATCTGCTTTTCTTTACAGTTTTTCCAAAACATATTGTACAAATTGATCCGCTCCTTTTTCGTGCGGAGCATTTATAAATACACCGATGTACACTTCTTTGTATGGAGTTCCCAGTTTTTCCTGTAGAAACTTAGAATCTGTAATTTTCAAAGCATCTCTCTTTTCCGTCAATTCAAGACCTTCTTTCTGTCCAGTTTCTCCAAACAATTTACTCATATCTTCAAATCCACCTTGACTGCTAAAGTGTTCGTATACTTTTCCCGGACAAGCAATCACATCAACAGTCTCTGCACCAACAACTGTTGATAGCGCAACCATAGAAGTCTGTCCCATATTGTCATCCGGAATATTCGTCTGCAAAGTCACAACATCATGCCTTCCATCTTCTCCCATATACTCTTTCACATCCTGACTTAATTCTTCTGTACTTCGCAATGTAGAACCGACTACAACCGCATTGACTAATATATGTTCTGTTTTAGTTCTATAAATAGAACAGCCCATGTAAATGACAATCCCTATTCCCACCGGTACAAGCAACCATATTTTATAATATGTCCATAAGTAATCTATCTTCTGTAGAAGCGTCATTCCTCGCATTTTTTCTCTCATATTCTGTATCCTTTCGTTGATTAAATTTTTATGAAGTCATTCAGATTCATTGCTTTTGTCCATAATTTTCTGTATACTATTTTTTAATTGTTTCTATATATTATAATAGAAACCTACAAATATTTACAATAAAGAAAATATAAACTATTAGGAAGGACATATTATGAACCGCTTATTTAATCTTGACAATCCTTTTATGCAATTTCTATTCCGGGTTTCCGATTTAATCATCCTAAACTTAATTTTTATGTTATCCTGCATTCCGATTGTCACAATCGGCGCTTCCATAAGCGCTCTACACTCTGTTTGTCTAAAAATTGTGCGTGGTCAAGAATCCTACATGTGGCAAGGATTTTGGAAAGCATTTCGTCAAAATTTCAAGCAAGGAACTATACTTTGGATTATTTCCATCCTGCTTTTTATTTTTATCAATATGGATTACACCATTTTAAACGCTGTAGATATTCCATTCTTTGGTTACGTAAAAGTCGCATTAGGAGCTGTAACGACAATATTGTTTAGTATGTTTATCTATGTCTTCCCGATCATTGCACATTTTAAATGTACAATTCGCCAAGCCATTAAAAACGCTCTTTTTATGACGATCGGACATCTTCCTTTCAGTATCATACTTGTTGTAATGTACAGCTTGATTTTCTTCCTTGCTACATGGAATGTAAAAACACTTGCATTAGTAATTGCTGTTGCAACCATCTGTGGTTTCTCAGTCGTGACTCTGACAGCCTGCATTATATTTGACCGCATTTTCAAGAAATATGAACCGGAGCAAGAACCCGTTCCGGAATATAACGAATAAAATATACAAAATTTTAGGAGAATTTTCCCATCAACAGGAAGATTCTCCTTTTCTCTTACTTATAATATTCTTCTATATATCGTTTTGCTTCCTTTTCTCCCAAAGAGTACTCTTCCTCTAAGTTCCGAATTGCTTCCTCTTCTGAAAGACCTAATTTCTTACAAATTTGGACCGCTCCCATAATCTTTCCGCGTTCTTCTCCACGTTTTTCACCGAGTTTTTCTCCAATCTCACAACCTTTTTTCCAAGATTCCTCTTTCAAAAACTCTCGGAATTCATCTTCATCCCATTCTGTCAAAATACTGTCCACAATCTCACCCCGATTCTTACGAAGTATCTTTACAAGAATATTATTCCGAATGCATTCATCTACCGCTCTCTCGACTGCCTCCTGATGATGGATTCCTTCTGCAAGATTTCTACGGATGATCGCGACAAACTGGGCATACTCCTTTAAAGTCTTGCACCGTTCCATCAATTCTTTATTGTGCCCATAATTCACATTCAGCACAAGCGCCGTACATTCCAATGACGGAGTTTTCCCCTTTCCGTTTCCAACGAAAAGGCTGCTCAACTTCAATTCCTGCCGTTCCGGCTGTTCTTCCATCCCGTTGTAAAATACAATGTACTGCGGAAACGGGACTAATAAGGCAGAGTTTAAGTATAACTTCTTCTTTACTGGCTCAATATAAGCTCGATACACTGAAGAGAAATAAAATAATCCTCTCAATGGAAGGTTCGGACTAAAAGTACTCTGATGTTCATAGAGGCTCATTTCGTCTCCGATAATAAACGACAAGTCGTTTCGCATCCCCATATACACCACATCCTCGATCGTCGTAATCTCCAACTCATCCGGATTCGTATAGTGGCTTTCATTGACCGCATTGTACAGTTCCAATAGCTCCTTCTTGTCATGAAAGATAAGGCGGAATAAACGGTCTTTATACTTCGTATTCAATTTATAATCATCCATAAAGTTCCTCCTTTATTCTAACAAATGATTCTTTTTCAGGCAACAAAATAAGAAGATTTTACTCCCATCGACACCACCGGCTTTCCTTATGTATTTACAAATCTGATTTTCATTGTGACGATTGTCACAGATACTTTAGAAAAAAGAATTTTAGAAATCTTGATTTGTTTTGTCAGTATAACATGAGCACATAAAATATGCAATTCAAAATTAAAAATTTCACATAAACACAATTGGGGACGTAGTAAAATACAACTTTACTACGTCCCCAATAAAAGTAGGAAGCGACAGATTCTTTTCCATCTCTTCCTACTTCTCCTTTTCTCTTTAATCTACAACGTCAAACTCCGGTCCGATCAACCAAATTCCTTCGCATTCCATCTCTTCTGCAGGTTTTATGTCCATAAGAGCTTTCATTGTAATGACTGCCAATCTATCACTTCCACTATAGAGTTTCTGATCTCCTCTATTGGCAAATGCAAGATTCAGATATGCTGTCTGATCTTCATAACGTTTGTTAACTGTTAAGTTTTCCATAGATTCTACTACAGTTTCCTGTTCGATCGATACGAATTCCAATCTAGACGGATCATAGTGTAATACCTTACCAAAGGCATTCAAATTCTCTGCCTCTTTTGCAGAAACAGCAAATGTAAAGGTCTCTCCTGCTTTTACCACTTCTTTATCCGGCACAAGCGAAATACTTCCTGCTACAGCTCCTGTCTGTTTTGTTCCGCCATCTAAGTTGAACATCGTATATGTATAGTCGTAGACATCATAAATACCGTTCATATTGATATCACCACAACGTTTCTGGATCTGATCCACAAAGTTAGAACCGTCCTTTACAGAAGTTCCCAAGTAGTTCTTCATGTTTGTATAATCACCGGCTGATACCGTCTCGTTCTTGTTCGTACTTCCGACTGCAAATGGTCTCGCTCCATCTTTCTTATAAACCGGAAGCTCATGTGCTGCAAACCAGTTGCGAATGGACTGTACAACAACCAGCTTCAGATATCGTGCGCTTACACCAGCGAGAGAAATGACTTTTGCATTTTCTTCCACTTCTAACTCTTTGTTATAAGTCCACTCTTCTGCTTCCTCTCCATTCCATTCTAATTTCCAGTTCTTTCCATCCAAACTTGAATAAACGTTCATCTTCTGAACAGTACCACTTCCATAATTATCACGCGGATAATATTCAAATTTATCCAGTTCATAGATAGCGCCAAAGTCATAAATAAATGGAATTTCTCCTTTTATCACATCATCCGTACAGAAGAACAATCCTTTGTAGCTGTGGTCTGTTGCATATCTTAATGCACCGGCTTCATCATCTCCCGTAAATGTAATTGTTCCAAGCGCTCCAACTTCATTTCTCCACGGATCAAGAAGTGTTTCAACAGTAAGTTCTTCACTCCACTCGGAATATCCTTCCATATTTCTTGCACGCACACAGTATGTATGTGTTGATTCGTATTCCAGTTCATCATGAAGGAAAGTTAAAGCATCTCCCATCGTGTAGAATCTGCCATCTACAAGCATTTCGTAAGAAGCCGCTCCTTCTACACTTGTCCACTCAAGCCACAAGCTTGCCGGTGTCTTCTTCTCTTCCGGTACACAAAGTGTCGGAACTTCAAGTTTCTCATTCACTTTCTCTTCTGAACGGACAAATGCATTGACATATCCTTGAATCTCTACAGACTGTCTTTCTTTCGCTCCATCTACCTTGGCAAGTTTCACATAAAGTTTCGGAGCTACATTTACATGCGCTGTCATCTCCTGAAGTTTTATCTCTTCTTCCGTTGCATAAGTATGAAGCTTCGGAGCCGCATCGTAAAAATAAACTGCCTCGTTTGCCTCCGGTACAAAAGCATCAAACTCTTCTTTTGTTTGAGCCTCACGTACATTCAAACTGTTCTCTCCATTCTTTGCAAAAATTCCTGATGGTTTTTCCGAAAGATGCACAATAAATGTCGTACTTCTCTCCGGTTCATATTCTTCATAAGTACCGGAAGATTGCTCTGCTGTCAGAACAGCTACTCCGTCTTTTTCCTCTGAAGTATACGTTGTAGAAACAAAGTCTCCATAGGAAACATGGTCGATGACTCCGTATGCTTCATCCTCTTCTGTCTGATTCTGAACGTATTTTCCGTCATCTTCATAGGTGCAGAATTCACTATGACCGCATGGCCAGAACTCTACAATTCTGTTCTTTTTATCCACATGATCCGGCGTATTATTTTCTTCATACATCGGAAGGATCGCACCGTTTTTCACGAATACCGGAAGCTTCCAAAGCGGCGCTTTGAAGTTATTGAGAACCTGTCCTCCGGCATATTTTTCTCCGGTTAAGTAATCAATCCAGATTTCGTTCTCATCCGGAAGATAGATACCGTTTCTTACATCATTACCCATCTCGTCCCCTGCCACATCACAGTAGATCGGGGCTACGAGAATGCTCTTACCGAACATAAACTGATACTGCATCTGTCTTGTGTACGCATAATCGTCCTGCGGATATTCCAAGAACATCGCTCTTACCATCGGAAGACCTGTATCATTGTTTCCTGTATCAATATTGGAAGCTGCAGCCGCACATGTATAAATATATGGCATCAACTGCGCTTTCATCTTCATGTACATACGATTGATTCCTGTATACGGATCTCCAAATGTAAACGGAGCTTTCATATAACTTCCCCATCCATCCATATTCAGCATCTGCGGTGTAAAAGATTTCCATTGATAATCACGGGTTGCAATAAGCGCGCGTCCACCAAAAATACCATCCATATCGCTTCCGATATTTGGATTACCACTTAAGGAGCTTCCGATATAAGTCGGGATATGGAAACGGATATACTCCCAGTTACCTCCCGTCTGATCGCCGCTCCATACACTGTTAAAGCGCTGGGAGCCTGCCCATCCGTCCAAAGAAATGATATTCGGACGGAAGTTTTCTTTCATCGTTACAATATCGTAGGCTGTTTTCACACCGTTTAGTTGGAAGGAATATCCCGGTCCAACCCAGGCAACGTCAGTTTTTAATGTTGTTGCTCCGCCAATTGTTACTTCTTTTTGGAAATCACGAAGCAGATGCCAGTATGTCTCATTGTTAGAATCCGGAGCCAGATTACTCTCTGTCCATAGACCGGACGCCACACCTTTTCCATTGGCATACTGTGTGAATTGTGCAAAGTTTTCCACATTGGCATCTACCGCTTCGATACGCTCCGGCGTACTTGTGCCGTCTTCATTGACGCCACCTTGTACATAATAACCGTTCTGTCCGTATCCTCCGCCATATCCGTCATTCGGGAGAAAATATCCTAGCGGCATATCGTATTTCACATACTCATCTAATACTGCTCTTGCAGAAAATTCATATGGAGTATCTACGGATTCTGGATAATTCTCCGTTCTTACATATGGCTTCTCACCATTTAATGACTCGGAGTGCGCCCCTTCCGGCAAACGATATCCCGTTGCCATACCACTTTCATAATGTGTCACACCCTCGCTGTCGTACGCTTTATTGCCCTTCACATTCCAAGCCTTATCACCGGATTCTTCTGACCACGCATCACGGTTATAGCAATTCAAATGTCCTTCATAGAATCCGTATTCCGGAAGAAGAAGCGGGTTTCCTGTGACATGATAATACGCTTTCAAAAGCTCCTGCACCACTTCACGACCGCAAGTCTTGTCTGTCACAAAGTAATACGCGCTCAATTTGTTTTCCTTATGTACTACTTTTACAGCATCGCTTGTTTCCTCACCGAAATCATAGAATCCGTCTGAAAATGTATTATAAAGTACACCGTATCCGTTTGTTGTGTAATAGAACGGATTCGGTGATGCCACGCCGCCGTCCATCCATGCGCTTTCATTGACGATCCGAATCTTCTTTCCTGTATGCACAAAACGACCGTTTTGTGTTCCACCACCAAAAAAGTCTTCTCCCGGCTGTTTTTTCAGAGTCTGTATAGTTTCCCCATCCTCGATTATAAGAGCTTTCATCTCTTCCATAACCGGTCTTCCATGCACATATACACTCATTCTGCCTGTATGTTTATCCCATGTGACCGACGTTTCCCCACACAATACGGAGAACGTATCATCTTTCCACAGCACCTGCACCTCAGGCTTTATATATTCGGATGACTCATCCGGTCTTTGTTGGATTTTTGCGGTGTGCGCTTCATCTCTTGGAGTCGCATAAGCTGCGAACTCACCTGCCAGATCTACATCATAACGGAAAATATTTTCCTCGAGGAATGTAATTCTTCCCTGCACTCCTCCTTCAAAAATCAAATCTGCAACGTTACTTTGTTCAGATACTTTTACAGATTCTACACCTTTCAGCTTGAAACTTGTCTTACTTTCGTTCATGCCTTTCTTTACCTTCCTTTCTTAAAATTCCTTGTATAATAGATTCAATATCTCTGGAACTGATTTCCACATCCTGGATTTCTGTCCGTTTTGCCACTTCCTGTAAAATAGAAATACTCTGCGTCTTTGCCACATCATACTCCACAACCAAACTATGCGGAGTAGCAAGAACCACTTTTGTCCCCGGAAGCGAGAACGTCTCATTTTGAAACCAAGGGTTTTCTGCCATTTCCACCCGAATCTTCTTCTCTTTATTGAATTCCTGACGCACGTTTGCCATCATATCATCCAACACGATATTACCATGACTGATCACCATAATCCTGCGACATAACGTCTCAATATCCTGAAAATCATGACTCGTCACAATAAACGTCGTCTTAGCTTCTTCGTTAATATCCAAAATACACTTTCGGATGCTTTCCTTTGACTCCGAGTCTAGTCCAATTGTCGGCTCATCCAGGTACACAATCTCCGGATTGTGAAGAAATGCCGCCGCAATATTGCATCGCATTCTCTGTCCAAGAGAAAGCTGTCGCTCCGGCACAGACAATAACGGACCAATCCCCATAATATCTTGAAATTTCTCTAAATTCTCCTGAAATTGTCTCTCCGGTATCTCATAAAGCTGCTGTAACACTTTGTAAGATTCAATGACCGGAACGTCCCACCAAAGTACAGAACGGTTTCCAAACACAACGCCAATATTTTTACTGTTTTTTGTCCGTTCTTTAAAAGGATCGATTCCTCTTACTCGAATAGACCCTTCCGTCGGACATAAAATCCCACAGAGCATCTTAATTGTCGTAGATTTTCCACTGCCATTCGGTCCCACATAACCGACGGATTCTCCCTTTTCAATCGAAAAACTTACGTCATCCACCGCCCGTTTCACTTCGTACTCCGGTCGGAACATGGTGGAAAAGGCTTTTCCCATGTTCGTATAGTGTTTCTTTCTCTGGTATTCTTTTACAATATGTTTCACTTCTATCTGACTCATATTCTTTTGCTCCCTTATGTTCCCGTACTGTTGTAGCCTCTAAGTCCGCTTCTCCAAATTACACTTGCCACACAAACCACACCGAAAGCAGCCAATGGCATTGCCCAAATCACCCAGCTTCCCGTCTTTCCTGTAAGAAATGCCACCGGATAGTATCCCATGAATCCGAAAGGAATCATATAAGTAAAAAATGTCCGAATCATCATCGGAAATACGCTCAAAGGATACTTGGCAAATTCCCGGCACGTTAATACTAATTCTGCCACATCATTTCCATTTACGATCCAGAAATTCAAACTATTAAATATCGTGTAAAGCCCTGTGTTGATGACCGTCCCGCAGAGAATCGTTTCCAACAGGAATAACAGAGTTCCCACATTTCCGGATATTCCGAACCGGTTCATAGAGTATACCAAAATCCCTATGTAAATCACCATCGTAATCACCGCCTGAAAATGAACCCTCTGTCCCAAAAGCTGTACGAAAGGGGATGCCGGTCTTACAAGAATGACATCCAACTTTCCTTTTCGTATCGACGTGGAAATACTCCATACACAGTCTAAGAAAGCCTGTCCAATTGCTTCGATAATCGCACAGATAGAAAACAGAATGCAGATTTCATAAATGCCCCAGTTCCCCAGCCCTCCTGCCACACTCGCGATGGTAATAATTCCGATGAAACCGGAAGCTTCTCTAAGAAGCATGGATAGAATCCAAATCACCGTATCTGCCGGATACTGCACAAGCGTCACAAGACCGATGCGAAGATACGCCTTACACACCCTGATATAATACAATACTCTTCTCATAGGCTACCCTCCTTGTACGACAACTTTTCGGATACTCTTTGCATAGAAAAGCTTCGCCAGCCCAAAAAGAAGGATACACCAGACAAGCTGAAGACCAATATACTTTACTGACTCCGACATCCCGTAGTTTCCCATATAAATCTGTACCGGAACGGACACCATTCCGGCAAACGGCATATAGTCCAACACTTTCACAATTGCTTCTGGGAAAAAGAAGATCGGCACCACTCCTCCCGATAAAATCGAGAGCAAAGAGCTCTTCATAAAGCGAAGCCCATGATTATTGAATGTATAAAAAGAACACAACCCGACCATGAATTCAATAAAAAACATCAATCCGATGGAGATCAGCACGCTTACGACAAAAAGCAGGAATTGTGCCACGCCGAAGGGCGCGCTTCCTCCCATCACAAGGATACATATCACCGTAATCGGCAAGCCTTTGAATACTACGAAAAATAAAAACTCTCCCATTCTCTTCGCAAACAAATTGAAAAACAACGAAATCGGACGCAAAAGTTCCATACCAATCGTCCCCTCATAAATCCAATCTGCGAATTCCATATTAATTCCACCGGAAAACTGGGAAGAAAGAACTCTCGATAAAATCACATACGTCGTCATCTGCGCCATCGTAAATCCTGCAATAGTCTCTTGCTTTTGAAATACATATTGCCATAGGAAATAATAGACGATGATAGAAACTGCCGTTCCGATTATGTTCAACCAAAAAGCTTTTATGTAGGCAAAATTTGTAAGAAATGTCAGTTTTACAATCGAACAGAATTTCTTCATACTTATTCCTTCCCTCGTAATATATCTTCACTTTCTTTCAATAAATCTTTAATTAATTGTTTTTCGAATACCGTTACTTTCGGTAAGTATATTTTGATAATTTTTTCCACTTCTTCCGTTCTAAAACTAAAGACAAATTTTCTAATCAAAGTTTTTATTAAATTGTAATTCTCTAAAACTACTTTAAACTCTTCAAAAATCCTCGGATTATGGACTTCTCTTCTCTTCCAATAATATATTCTTTTTAAAGTTTCCATATAATTAATGTGTGAAATCAATCCGGCTATTTCCTTTGGCCAAGGTCCTATATCATTAATAACCCATCCCTCGCCCATATATTTTTTTTCTATAGATAAGTGATTACAAGCATCACATAATCCACTCTCTGTTTTTTTGATATATAAATCATATCCTCTTAGCATATCATTTAAAAAAGATATATATATATCAAAAATTTCTCCTTTTGCAAACCATAATAACTTTTCTTGTTCCAGCTTATAATATGGGAATTCACACTCTCTAAGTTTTTCTACTTGTTTGAAACACTCTTTAACCTCATTACACAATTTATACAGTTCATAGCCTGAATAATATTGTTTACAATATTTCATACCGGCTTGACGATTTTTAGGAACACCATAGTCTTTGCTATAATCCTCATCAATAACTTCATATTTTTCTTGTACTTTATTATAAGATGAAAGGACTAAATAATGTGTATAATGTTCACTCTGAAACATTTTATGCCCTTTTTTATAATATAAGTTTATTGGTAAAATAATCTCATTCTGTTCTAAGCAAGCATCTATTATATCAAAATAATCATGATTATTGCCTATGCAAAGTTTTAAATAATTCGATGGAATTATTTTTAATTCCTCTGGAATATCAGATTTTATATTTTTATATTCCTTCAAAAGCAAATAGTTTAACGTAATTCCTGGATATTTTTCTTCCAATACTAACCAAATACATCTTTCAATACAATCAAATGTTAGTAAATTAAATAAATCAATAAATTGATTTTCCATAAACTTTCTTACCTTTCATAAAGAAACGCATAGTATTATTTGTTTATACTTTTTCTACATCGATTTAAAATTATTTTTTTCTCTACACATTGAACGAATTCGTTAACATTTATATATTTATCCGGAGATAATTCATCGTCTGAAAAAACAATTTCAAACCTTGTTTCCAAGTCACATATTACCGCAATAAACTGTAATGAATCCATCTCTATGCTTATTTCTTCATCACCTTCTAAATTCACTCCCACATCATTTATTACTTTTAATATCTCTTCTTTCATATCTGTTATTCTCCTTTTAGTACAGTTAAGTTTATGAGCTTCCCATAATCTCTGTCAAATCTTTACTTAATAATGAACTCATCCACTTTAAATATTCTACTGTTTCCAAGCACTCCATCTGATTATGAAATTTCATGGCAAAGTTGCACTTTGCTCCGCCCATACAAAAAGGATACGCAATACAATCATAACACTTTTCTAGATTTTGTTTTCTTGTTAACCATCTTGCTTCTTTTTGTTCATCAATATGTATTTCGCCATTGATGTCAATATACCCTATGCAATTATCATTCTTATATTTTTCATCAGATATGGCCATTTCACATTTGTGAATTTTTGCATCACTAGTGATAACAAATCCATTTTTCTTAGACGCAGTGCAAAATTGAACCTCGCTTTTATATTGTAAATGCTCCTGTAGCCTTGTTCCTTGTTTAGAAGCCATTTCATATATATGACTTATAAGTTTTATATTAGACAATACTTGTTCTTTATGATATTTAATGCGTTCCCCTCTCCAATCATGTACAGGCTCAATTACGATATGAAAGCGCCTATCACTTTCGAATTCTAAATTCCATACTTCTAAGAATTCGTTTATATAACAAAAATTATCTTGCGATACATTTATTCTCACGTCTATTGAAAACGTACGATTAATTTTTTTTATGTTACGCAAGTTTTGCATTATTATGTCATATGTTCCCTCACCGTTCTGCAAAGGTCTTTGCTTATCATGATATTTTTTTATCCCGTCAATTGTAATCAAATAAAAAAATATATGTGAATCAAGAAGCCTCCTGAATAATTTCTCAGTCAATAAATATCCATTCGTTGTAATACGACCTAAATAAGTAAATTGATTTACTCTTCCCAATTTTACTACAAAATCGCTTAACTCTATTATAGCCTTTTCTTCCAACAACGGTTCTCCACCAAACCAATTAATATAAACCTTGTTGAATCTCTTTTTAGTTCTTTTTTCAATAAATTTTTTTATACTTATTATAGTTTCTGGAGAAAATCCTCCATATTTTTCTTGTTGATAACAATAAATACATTTAAAATTGCACGCATATGTCATTATAAATGTCAAATCTAAAATTTCGGAATCCCATGCAATCTTATTATATTTATATTCAATATACTCAATCTCATCTATTTCTTCACTAATTATATAACCTCTCTCAATCATTTTTTCAGCTAATAGCATATTTTTTAATATTTCTTTTATATCTCCATTTAGGAAAAACTCATATACTTGTTCGGAAATCAAGTCACAATTTTTATTCAAAACATTATATATATAGTATTGCTCCTTATAGTTCCTAGAAATTAAATTATATTTTGAAAACTTATACATCTTTTTCAGCCTCTTTCAATACACATATCTCCTCTAAGTCAAGCGGACATGGTGTACACCACTCGTAATATTTACATTTAGAACATAGTTTATGATTTGAAATATTTTTTCTCATTCTATCTAATACTGCGTTTTTATTCCAAAAATCTATTAAACTATTCTTAATACATATTGCTTCCCCTCCATTTATATGAGTACACGGTAACATCTTCCCATTAGCATCTACAGCCATTGAATACTTTCCGGCACTACATCCTCTTAAAATAGAGTTTTTCACCTTAATTCCACATAAATTTCTCAATTCGAAAAAACATGATTCAATATTAATTTTAACTCGTTCATTATCAGCATCTTTTATAAAGGTTGCTAAAAATACAATATCTTCATAATTCAATTTACTTTCTATTATTCCGCTTACATTTGGTTTATTCTTTAATATGTCAATAGCTTCAACTCCCATTTGATTTGCCAGGTAATATAATTTCGGGAAGTCATAAACATTATCATTTCTTGCCACCCAATTTATGCGTGTTTTCACCCCTTTTTCCCTTGCCTGCCTTAATGTATAAAATGCTAATTCAAATCCATCCCTAGACTTCATATTTATTTCTTTTGTTGAGCCATTCAACGATACATATAACGCATCTATTTTTTTTAACACATCATAAATGCCTAGATTTTTCGTTCCTCCTGTGGAAATATATAATTCCATTCTCAAGTCTTTCACTAATTTGATAGCTGTCTTTATTTTGGGATATAGTAAAGGTTCGCCACCGCTAAATAACACCTTTCTTACTCCCAATGAACTTGCTTCTCTTAATAAACTCTGCAATTGTTCCCAAGTAAAATCTGTATTTTTTTCCAATCCTATTTCTTTATAACATTGCGGACATCTCAAAGAGCATCTGGTAGTTAATTCTATGTTAATAATTTTAGGACTTTTAAGATAATTTCCCATATTTCTCCTTATTACTACTTTCCTAGGGAAAGTAAATTAATACAACCTACTTTCCCTGAGTTTCATCGTCAAAAATATTTCTTACCAATTACAGCACTGTTCACCATTCATGAAAAGTAATACTTTTTTTGATGTTTTTGCTTTTCTCTTTTTTAGTTTTTTCATTCCGCCACCTCCCTTGCATTTTAGGTACTGTAAAGTTTTACAGTCCTATTTTTATTAAAAACCTTTTATTTTCAA
>URRQ01000037.1 GCA_900550235.1 uncultured Lachnospiraceae bacterium | reverse complement strand
TAACCCCTCAAGAATGAGGGGAAGGGGAGTTGAAGTGTCGGAGACACTTTTTTATAAAAAAACAATTTCTTGTATAAAATGCATAAAACACCTAACAAATATCTATGAAAAACATAGAAAAAGACATATCCTTATTATAAACTATTTACATTTTACTGGTAAAATATTATAATTATTTTACTAGTAAAACAGGTAAAAGGAGAAAAGGAGAAGAAATTATGAAGAAAAAGAAATTTCTGAAAACGGCAACACCTTATTTGTTTATTATGCCGTGGATCGTCGGTTTCCTCGTGTTTACAATCGGACCACTTATTTTTTCGTTAATTATGAGTTTTTTCGATTGGCCACTTGTGGGAGATGCGGAATTTGTAGGACTTGGCAATTATTTGGAGATGTTTACAAAAGATAAACAGTTTTGGAAATCTTTGATTATTTCTCTGAAGTATGCGGCGATTTTTGTACCACTGAATATGATCATCGCATTATTCCTTGCAATGTTGATCACACAGCCTGTAAAAGGAGTGAAGATTTTTAGAACAATCTATTACATTCCAACAGTTATTTCAGGTGTTGCGGTATCCATCATCTGGGGATGGATTCTAAATGGTGATTACGGTGTACTCAACTACTTATTGTCTTTGATTGGGATTGAAGGTCCGAAGTGGTTGGTGGATCCGGCATGGGCTTTGATGGCAGTTATCATTGCTAGTGCGTTTGGTGTAGGAAGTATGATGTTGATTTTCTATACGGATATCAAAAATATTCCGATTGACGTGTATGAAGCAGCGAGTCTTGACGGTGCCTCTCCGGCTAGACAGTTTTTCAGCATTACATTACCGATTATCACACCAACGATTTTATTTAACCTGATTACATCCATTATTAGTTCTTTCCAGCAAGTAACATTAGTAATGCTCTTGACTGGTGGAGGACCATTAAAATCTACTTATTTTTACGGTTTGATGACGTACAACAATGCGTTTAAACATCATAAGCTTGGATACGCTAGTGCGAATGCGTGGATAATGTTCGTGATTATTTTGATTTTAACAGCATTTGTATTTAAATCTTCTTCAGCCTGGGTATTTTATGAGACAGAAGCAGGTGGAGCGGAGAAGAAGAAAAAGAAAGGGGGAAATAAATAATGAAAATGTCAAAAGTTTCAAAAGTCATTATTTACATTCTTTTGGGATTAGTAGCAGTCTATTTCTTATCACCATTTGTTTATATGTTGTTTTCAGCATTTAAAACAGAAGCGGAAGCGATTGCGTTTCCTCCGAAATTATTTCCGTCTGAGTGGAGATTTGAGAACTTTGTAGAAGCTTGGAAGGCACAGCCATTCGGAACATATTTTATGAACTCTGTGTTGGTCACAGTTGGAACAACAATTGGACAAGTTTTGTCATGTTCGCTTGTTGCGTATGGATTTGCTCGATTTAATTTTAAAGGTAAAAATGTATTATTTATGATTTTGCTTTCGACGATGATGATTCCTTGGGATGTTACGATGATTCCACAGTATATGGAATTTAACATGCTCGGATGGATTAATACATTAAAGCCATTGATCGTGCCGGCTTGGTTTGGTTCGGCGTATTACATTTTCCTAATGCGTCAATTCCTTATGGGAGTGCCAAAAGATTTTGAAGAAGCTGCTCGAATCGATGGTGCGAATGCATTCCAGATCTATTGGAAAATATTTATGCCTATTTTAAGACCATCATTAATTCTTGTTGGAGTGCTCAACATGATTACTGCATGGAACGATTATTTGGGACCATTGATTTTCTTACAAGACAGAAGTAAATATACATTAGCATTAGGACTTGCGCAGTTTAAAGGTGTTCATACAACGCAAATTATTCCGATGTTGTGTATTACGATTATTATGATTGTGCCACCAATTATTGTATTTATTATTGCACAGAAATACATTGTAGAAGGAACAAGTGGTTCTATTAAATAAGAAAACTGAAATTTTTTAAGGAGAAATAATATGAAGCAGCGAGTTAAAAAAAGATGGGAAGACCAGACGATTACAAACATAGGAAGACGAGAAGCTCGTACAGCATTTTATGAGGAATCTGCAGAAAAGATTTCGTTAAATGGACAATGGAAATTCTTGTATTTGGAAGCTCCAGAACTTTCTCCTGAAGGATTTATGAACAGCAATGCAGACGGATGGGGCGAGATAGACGTCCCATCCGTTTGGCAATTACGGGGATATGATGCGATGCACTACACAGATGTGCTGTATCTTTTTCCAATTCATCCACCGTATGTGCCAAGTCAGAATCCAACAGGAATTTATAAAAAGAAAGTAGTTTTAACAAAAGAGTGGATGGAAAATGATACGGTATTAAAGTTTCATGGAGTAGATAGTGCCTTTGATGTATGGGTGAATGGAACATATGTGGGCTTTAGCAAAGTAAGCCGTCTTCCAAGTGAATTTGATATTTCAGAACATGTATCTGAAGGGGAAAATGATATTACCGTTCGTGTATACAAATGGTCAGATGGAACATATTTGGAAGATCAGGATATGTGGTGGCTCTCAGGAATCTATCGTGATGTAGAATTGATCAATGAACCGAAAAATGCAATCTTGGACTGCCAGGTAAACGGAGATTTAGATGCATCATATAGAAATGGAGTGTTATCGCTTGATCTTCGTACAAAGAATGCTGAGTGCAAAGGAACATGGAGACTTGAAAAAGATGGTGCTCAAATCGCAGAAGGTAAGTTTGCAACAGAGGAGCATAGCGCTCATGTAGAAACAATCGTAGAAAATGCAAAAACATGGACAGCAGAGACTCCGGAGCTCTATACGGTCGTAGTGGCAGTAGATGGTCATGAAGTGAAAGTTCGCGTAGGTTTTAGAAAAATCGAGATCATCGATAAGAACTTTAGAATAAATAATAAAGTGATTTTATTAAATGGAATCAATCATCACGATTACAATCCGAAGGAAGGCCGCGTGGTATCTTACGAACAGATGAAATCTGATGTGATTTTAATGAAACAGCACAATATCAACGCAGTACGTTGCTCTCATTATCCGGCAAATGAATATTTTTATGATCTTTGTGATGAATATGGATTATATGTGATCAATGAGGCAGACCTTGAATGTCATGGATTTGAGTGGGTAGAAAATTATGACTGGATCACAGATGATCCGGAATGGGAAGCTTCCTATGTAGATAGAAGTGTGCGTATGGTAAAACGTGATAGAAATCATCCGAGCATCATCATGTGGTCTATGGGAAATGAATCTAGCTTTGGATGCAATTTCCGAAGCACTGCAAAAGCAATCAAAGAACTGGATCAGACAAGACTTGTGCATTATGAAGGAGATTTTGAAGCAGAAGTTACAGATGTATATTCTACAATGTACACTCGCTTAAAGGGATTGAAAGAAATTGCAGAATATCAGGTGAAAGGTGACAAACCGCATGTTATGTGCGAGTATGGGCACGCAATGGGAAATGGTCCGGGAGGATTGCAGGCATATCAGGATATGTATCGTAAATATTCTCGCCTTCAGGGTGGTTTCATCTGGGAATGGTACGATCATGGTATCTACACAGAGGAAGAAGGACATACCTATTATAAATATGGTGGAAACTTTGGAGACTTCCCGACAAACGGTAACTTCTGTATTGATGGAATGTTGATGCCGGATCGCACACCATCACCTTCTCTTCTTGAGTACAAACAGGTGATTGCACCAGTTGAGGTGAAAAAGGTGGAAGGAAAATGTAATGAACTTCTCTTGAAAAACTGGTATGACTTCTTGCCATTATCCCATCTTTACTTGAAATGGTGGATCGGTGGTAATGAGGAAACAGTAGAGGAAGGAGTAATCGAAGAACTTTATGCAGCGCCGGGTGAGGAGCAGAAAGTTGTGATTCCATATACAGCATTTATGCCACAGGCAAATACAGATTATTACCTGAATGTTTCTATTTGCTATAAAGAAGCTACAGCTTTTGCAGAAAAAAATCACGAGATTTCACGAACCCAGTTTGCGCTTCCTCAACATTTGACAGTATTAGAAACACGTCCGCGAGGAGAAAAATTAGAAGCCGAAGAATCACAAGGTATTCTTTCTATTAGAAATAAAAAGATTTGTGTGACTTTCCATACAATTTTTGGTAAAATGTTATCTGTTGAGATAGATGGAAAAACTTACATTACAGATGGTCCTCAGATGACAGTATATAGACCGACAATTGATAACGATATGTATAAGAAGGATGATTGGATAAATAAGTATTTTATCCAGAAATCTAGTGAACAGTTAGAAGCATTCTCTTATGAAATATCAGATGAAAAAGCTGTTGTAACGATGCAAAAATACTTTGGATGCTTGAATCAATCCTGGGGATATGTGGCGACTTATGAATATGTTGTATATCCATGTGGACAGGTGAAGATACACTTGAATGCAAAGGAAGTACAGAATGGCAAGCTTGAACCAGAATTCCTGCCAAGATTAGGCGTAATGTTAAAGGGACATAAGAATCTACAGAATACAATGTGGCATGGTCGAGGAAATGGAGAAAACTATGTGGATACATTAGCAGCATGTCCAATCGGAGTATACAGAAGTACCGTAGATGATATGGGAACAAATTATGTATTCCCACAAGAAAACGGACATCGTGAAGATGTGAAGTGGTTCAGCATTGGGGATGAAACACACAGTATGCTTTGGACAATGGAAGAGCCATACGGAATTAATCTCTCCAACTATACAGATGAGATGATTGAGGATGCAAAACATCCATGGCGGCTTGAAAAGGCAGAAGATGTTACGATCCATATTGATTATCGTCAGTCAGGTGTTGGAAGCAACAGTTGTGGTGAAGAACAACTGGAAGAATATAAAGTAAAGAGACAGGATTTTGGAATGACATTTACACTTCAAGCTGTGGAAGTTGGAGAAGAAGTGCAGACAGCCTGCAAAAAATATCAGGATTAATCAAACGTAGATTCTAGGACTATAGGAGTAAGAAAATGATAAAAGAAAGATTTTCCAATCATCTTCAAAATGTTTTGAGCGATGACGCATGGGTTATTTTACAGGATGAATACAATCCGGAAGAAAACTTAAAATATGAAAGTCTTTTTTGCCTTGCAAATGGCTACCTCGGAACAAGAGGTAGTCATGAAGAGGGCACGATTACAAGTATTCCATGTACATATATCAATGGAGTATTTGATAAATCAGAGACGTTTATGAGAGAGTTGGCAAACCTTCCAAATTGGCTTTGTTTAAAGTTGTATGTAGAAAAGGAATTGATCGGAGTTGAGAATTGTGAAGTGCTTGAATTTTCAAGAGCTTTAGATATGAAAAATTCTTGCCTTGTAAAGAGATTTCACCTTCGTGATAAAAAAGGAAGAGAAACTCTGATTGAAGGAATTCGTTTTGTGAGCCGTGCGCATGTACATCGTATGGGGATTAAAATATATGTGACACCATTGAATTATAATGGTATCATTGAAGTTGAAAATATCATAGATGGTTCCGTGATCAATTTCTGTGACGCGCCAAGATTCAAAGTAAAACACACGTATCTGACAGAGAATAAAAAGTTGGAAGAAAAAGGTGCATATATTGAAGTTGCAACAAGAGACAACGACTTACATGTTGGTGTGGGAAGTTATCTTGAAGCAGTGAAAAATGGCGAGGATGTAATCAAGACAACACAGTTTGGTGCATTTGGCGAGCAGGCTGTAGAGTTTAATGATTTTGATGCGATTCAGGGTGAAACAGTAGAGGTAACAAAGTACGTAAGTATCTATACAGAGCGTGATGTGAAAAAGGAAGAGATTCTTGCGTCTGTGATAGAAGAAATCCGTGCATTCAGAGCCCTTGGATTTGAGGAAGAATTCAAAGAACATCAGGAAGTTTATGCAAAGATGTGGGAAGAAGCAAATATTCAGATTCAGGGAGATTTTGAATTAGACCGTGCAATTCGTTTTAATGTATATCATCTTATGAGTACAGGAAACGAACATGACGATCGTGTAAATATCGGAGCGAAGCTTTTAAGTGGAGAAGAATACGGTGGACATGCATTTTGGGATACAGAACTTTTCATGCTTCCGTTTTTTGCATATGTATTTCCACATACAGCGAAGAATCTGGAGACTTATCGTTACCGTATGTTAGAAGCGGCAAGAGCCAATGCTGCTAAAAATGGTTATAAAGGAGCGCAGTATCCTTGGGAATCTGCAGATGATGGAACAGAGCAGTGTCCTGACTGGACGATTGAACCGGACGGAACATGTTACCGTTGCTATGTTGCTGTATATGAGCATCATGTAACAGCAGCAGTTGCTTATGGTATTTATAATTATGTAAAAATCACACATGATATTGAGTTTCTCCTTCATAAAGGAGCAGAGATTCTTGTAGAAACTGCAAGATTCTGGGCAAGCAGACTTCAGTATGTAAAAGAAAATGACCGCTATGAGATTCATCAGGTGACAGGACCGGATGAATGGCATGAGCCGGTAGACAATAATGTCTATACAAACTATCTTGCGAGATGGAATCTGCGCTATGTAATCGCCCTTGCTGAGATGTTAAAAACAGAACACCCGGAAGAGTACAAAGCGCTTGTAGAAAAAGTTGGACTTACAGAAGAAGAGATTGCGGCTTGGGATGCAGTACAGGAGAAAGTATACCTTCCAAGAAAAGAAGGTACACAGTTGTTGGAACAATTTGAAGGATACTTTGATCTAAAAGAAGTTGTAATTGAGAAATATGACAAAAATGACTGGCCAATCAGACCGGAAATTTTAAAAACAACAAAAAGATGTGAGACACAGATTATCAAACAGGCTGACGTTGTAATGCTGTTGCATTTAATGGGACAAGAGTTTGATGAGGAAACGACAAAGCTCAATTACAGCTATTATGAGAAACGTACTTTACATGGTTCTTCATTGAGCCCAAGTATTTATTCCATTATGGGATTAAAAGTGGGCGATGATTCTAAAGCTTATCGTTACTTAAGAAGAGCGGCGCTTATTGATCTTGTAAATCTTCAGGGAAATACTCGTGAAGGAATTCATGCAGCAAATGCAGGTGGAGTATGGCAGGTTGTCGTATTTGGTTTTGCAGGAGTATCTGTTGATGAGGAAGGAATACTTTGTATCCAGCCTCACATGCCACAGGAATGGAATGGACTTACATTCCGTATTCATTACTTGAACTCATGGCTTGAGATTGCTGTTAGAGCGGATAATAGCGTAGAGGTAAAAGTATTAGAAGGCGAAAGTATGGAAATCAAGGTGAATGGAGAAAGTGTAAGAGTATAGGAGGCACATATGAAATATAATGCGGTGATTTTTGATTTGGACGGAGTAATCTGTCATACAGATGCGTATCACTATCAGGCATGGAAACAGGTTGCTGATGAACTCGGCATCTATTTCGATGAGGTGATCAATAATAGACTTCGTGGTGTAAGTCGTATGGAAAGTTTCGAGATTATCTTGGAGCGTTACGAAGGAACGATGTCACAGGAAGATAAAGTAGCATATACAACAAAGAAAAATGAAGTTTACAAAGAACTCTTAAAGAACATGAGTCCGGCAGATCTTTCTCCGGAGGTAAAAGAGACGTTGGAGGGTTTGCGAGCAAAAGGATTGAAACTTGCAATTGGTTCTTCCAGTAAAAATGCGAGATTCATTCTTGGACAGCTTGGTCTTGGCGAATTCTTTGACGCGATTTCCGATGGAAACAATATTACAAATTCCAAACCGGATCCGGAAGTATTTGTAAAAGCTGCACAGTTTATTGAAGAAGATGCGGCAAACTGCCTTGTTGTAGAAGATGCGAAGGCGGGTCTTGAAGCGGCGATTGCAGGTGGTATGGATTGTGCTGCAATTGGCGATGCTGTAGAGAGTGGACTTGCAACATATAATTTAACGACATTTTGTGATCTTTTGAAAGTTACAAAATAAACGTTTAGGAAAGAAAATCAGAATATAAAGGTTGTAAGAGGTGTTGATATGGCGACGATTAAAGAGATTGCTGCAAAAGCAGGGGTGTCAATTGCGACTGTTTCTAGGGTTTTGAATCATGATGAAACATTGAATGCGCAAGAAGAAACAAAACAAAGAATTTTTGAGATTGCAGAGCAGCTAGAGTATGAACTGAAGACTCAGAAAAAAAGAAAAAAAAGATTAAAGGTTGGAGTATTGTATACATATACACCAGCAGAGGAGTTGGAAGATCCATACTATCTTTGCATTCGTTTAGCTATTGAAAACGAGCTGGATGAAGAAGGTTATAAAAAGGTTCCGATCACAATGGATGATACTCCTGAATCTTTGAATAAAGTAGATGGAATTATATGTACGGGAACATTTAGTGAAAGTATGTTTGGAAAAATAGAGTCTTGGAATAAACCCACAGTGTTTATTGATGCAAATGCCAATATACAAAAATTTGATTCGGTAGTGATTGATTATAAACAGGCTGTAATTGAAGTCTTGGACTATTTTATTGAAAAAGGTCATACTAAGATAGGGTTTATCGGATGTGCAGAGACAGATGGAGATGGAAGAAAACTCGAAGATGGACGAGCGATTACAGTAAAAGAATATTTGATTTCCAAAGATTTATATCGTCCGGAATACATAAAAACAGGATTATACTATGCAAAATATGGATATAAGCTTTTTAAGGAATTATATGAATTAGAAGATGTTCCGACAGCAATATTTGTAGCAAATGATTCGATGGCGGCAGGATGCTACAAAGCAGCCTATGAAATAGGATTAAAGATTCCAGAGGATATTAGTATTATTGGATTTAATGATATTCCAACTGCGAAATACATGATTCCACCTCTTACAACGGTAAAAGTGCAAATGGAATTTATGGGTGAATATGCAGTGCATATGTTAGAAGAACGAATTCTTGAAGATCGTGAATTATGTATGAAGGTGACACTACCTGCCAAATTACATATTAGAGATAGTGTAAAAGAATTAGCGTAGAGGGAATAAATATGGATAAACAGTTTTTAAATAATCTTTTGAATCAGATTTCCGTATCAGGTTGTGAAGAGGAGGGACAGAATCTTCTCAAAGAATATATGAAAAACTATGCGGATGAGATTCGAACAGATGATATGGGAAGTGTGACTTGCATCGCGAATCCCAATAGTCCGATTCGCATTATGCTTTCGGCACATGCAGATGAAATAGGTCTCCTTGTTACAAGGATTAATGAAGCAGGAAGAGTTCAGGCCATTGAGCGAGGAGGGATTATTCAGGCGACTTACCCAGGACAGAAAGTACGGATTCAAACAAAGAATGGAATTGTGTATGGAGCGATTGAAGGTTATAGAGAATTATATAAGAAAGATGACCTAAAAGCGGCAGACTTTTTAATCGATATCGGTGCTACGTCTAAAGAAGATGCAGAGAAATATGTATCTTTAGGGGATACCATTGTGTTAGATACGGGAATGAGAGAGCTTCTAAATGATAGAATTACTGCACGCGCTTTAGATGACAAAATTGGTGTATTTATTATTATGGAAGCTTTAAAAAGAGCGAAAGAAAAAGGGGCTGAAGTAGGTATATACGCTGCGGCAACTGTGGGAGAAGAAACAACAAAAAATGGGGCGTATTGGTCGAGCACTAGAATTCAACCAGCTCTTGCGATTGTTGTGGATGTTACATATTGTACGGACTATAGCGGCCTTTCTAATCCGGCAGAAGCTGGAGATGTGATTCTTGGAGGAGGTCCTGTGTTATGTAATAGTCCGATTGTTGTAAAAAAATTAAATGAGCGTATGGTAGAATGTGCGGAAAAAATAGGAATTCACACACAGCGAGAAGCTGCAAGCAGGCTGAGCTATACGGATGCGGATCAAATTCACTTTTCGAATCAAGGTGTTCCGACTGTGTTGGTATCGATTCCGCTTCGAAATATGCACACGCCAGCTGAAGTGGCAGATATGAATGATGTAAGTGGATGTATTGAGTTGATTGCAGAATTTTTAAGTTCATATGGGAAATAAGTTCTTTAAGAGCGCTTTTCTGAGAGAGGCGCTCTTGTTTTGGGAATGAGTAGAGAAATGGAGAAGGATATGAAAAAATATTTAGGCATCTTAGGACTTTTAGCAGTAACGATTATCTGGGGTGGTGGTTTTGTTGCGAGTGATATGGCGTTAGAAACATTAACTCCATTTCAAATTATGGCAGTACGTTTTCTGATTGCAACGTTGTTTATGGGAATTCTTGCAGGAAAACAGATTCGTACAATAAAAAAAGAAGAAGTAAAATGCGGATTTTTACTTGGGACAGCGTTATTTGCAGCTTTTGCGCTTCAAATTATTGCACTTCAATATACAACCCCATCTAAAAATGCGTTTTTAACAGCGACAAATGTAGTGTTTGTTCCGTTTATTGCATTAGTGATTTACAAGAAAAAAATTCCTCTACGAAGTTTAATTGGAGCGGGAATGGCAATTGTAGGAGCGGGAGTTTTATCATTGCAAAGTGATTTTTCGGTGAATTTTGGGGATGGCTTAACATTGCTTTGTGCAATTGGATTTGCATTTCAGATTTTTTTGACAGGAGAATATGTTGGTAAAATTCAAGCGTCGGTTTTAAATTTTCTTCAGATGCTTACAGCATGTGCGTTATCGATTATAGGGTTATTTATAAGTGGTGACTTTAAATTTCAACCATCGATGAAAAGTATTCTTGCTGTTTTGTACCTAGGTGTCGTTAGTACATCTATTTGTTACTTGCTTCAGACGATATCACAAAAATATGTGGATGAGACAAAATCGGCTATTATTTTATCCATGGAAGCTGTATTTGGAACAATTTTCTCTGTTATTTTGTTAGATGAAAGCGTAACAGCAAAAATGATTGTTGGATCTATTCTTATTTTATCAGCAGTGCTGATTTCAGAAATTCAACCAAAAAAGAAAAAAGAATCAGTAGGTTAATATGTAGAAGAAACAACCTGTATTAGGTTGTTTCTTTTATTTATATGCTTTGTTTTCCTAAACTTTGATTTTCTTGATGTTTTTTTAAATACTCAGTTGGAGTCATCCCGAAGTAATGCTTGAAACAACGATAAAATGTTCTTGGACTAGAAAAACCTGAACTAAAAGCGGCATCTAGTATGGAAAATCCATCAGAAATAAGCTCTCCAGCACGCCTACATCGTAAAGAGTAAATATATTCTGGTAAGGTACATCCGAAAGATTCGTTAAAAATATGTGAAAATCTACTTGGGCTATAAGAAAAGTATTGAGCCAAAGTTTTTTGGGAAAGATTTTCTGTGTAATGTTCCTGCAAAAATGAAAGCAGTTCTTGGATAAAATGAGTATTCTGAGGAGCATCTTTCCTTTTAATTCCTGCTTCTTCAATTAGTTTTCCTAAAATTAGATATAAATACCCACGAACCATAGTGGGGTTTTGAGGAAACTCATTGTCATGTAATAGTTTTGTAAGGGCAAGTAAGCTGTTTGCAAGTATTTTATCGTTATCATTATCGTCGTAAATAAGTTTTTCGAATGTGTATTCTTCAAATATATTTCTACAGAAAGGGACCCAATCAGGAGGAATGATTAAAACAAAAGATTCGCAATATCCAAGAGTTTGATATGCATGTATTACATAACTAGGAGCTATGGCTACTTGATTGGCGTGTAAAATTTGTTGTTTGTTTCCAAGTGTAACCATCATTTCTCCGGAGATAATGTATGCAATTTCTATGTTTGTATGGAAGTGAGGGAAATATTCATCATTTGTGATGTGCCAACAAATAGGCAAATTGCGACTATCACGGTCGTGTTCATAAATACCTTGCATTATAAATCTCCTTTCAGGTAAAAAAATAATTATTTTCCTTGGTAAAACTATATAATTATACTATATAGCATTTTTTGGCAGTTGACAAGAGACAAGTGGCAAGATTTATTTGATTAATTTTGGTATAATTCTCATATAAAATAATAGAATAAAAGAAGTAAAATATGCATATTACACAAAAAGGTTCTCGGAATGAGCTGATTCTATTAAAAAAATTTAGATGATGTATAAAAAATGGCATCATATTAAAAAAAGGAGAAAAAAAGATGAGTCTAAAGAAGCGAATTTTATCACTTGCGATGGCAGGTGTAATGATTTTGTCTGTTGGCGGTTGCGGTAAATCTGATAAGTCTTCAGAAAAAGTTGAAAATGCACCAAAAAAAGGTGAAATTTTAGGAGAAACATTGAAATATGACACAAGTGTACCTGTAAATAATGGGGAAAAGATTGAATTAACAATTTGGACGGACCCAGAACCACAGCCGTTTTATCAAGAAATTGCGGATAAATATCATGCGATTCATGATAATGTAACGATTAAGGTTGTGTCTCAGCCGTGGGATGATTATTGGACTAAACTGCCGTTAGCCTTAGAGGCAGGTAATGGGCCTGATTTATATCGTTCACATCCATCACGTTTTCCGAATGTGCAAAACTATAGTTATGAATTACCTGAAGATGTCTTCCCTGCAGAGGAAGTAAAAGCTGATTTCCCAATTTATGATCAAACACTATTTGATGGAAAATTGTATTCGATTCCACTAGGAATGACAACTGGAGCAGGAATTTATTATAATAAAAAAATGTGGAAAGAAGCAGGATTAACAGAAGATGATATTCCGAAGACGTGGGATGAATTTGAAGAAGTAGGAAAAAAATTAGTGAAAAAGGATGATAAAGGAAATGTTACTCAGTATGGATTTTCAGTAGATCATGCTTTTGAAGGATTTATTGATACGATGAACTATTCATCGAATCTCGCGGCATTTAAGGAAGATGGAGTTACATATAACCTTGATAATGAAGTTACATATGAAAATCTTGAAATGATGAAAAGATGGAAAGATGAATTCATGATGTATTCGGATGGTGATGCTGAGGATGAGTTTGGTCATGAGCAGGTTGCAATGATAGGTCATTGGAATTGGGTTGCAGGATATTTTAATGCAACATATCCAGAGATTGATTGGGGATTTTTCTTAGTTCCTACAAAAGATGGAAAACAACCAGCAGCATATGACAGATTTGACTTAGAATGGACATTATCTGTTTCAGCAAAAGATGAAGCAAAACGTGCGGTTGCTTTTGACTTATTAAAATTTTATGCTTGTGAGCAGAAAAGTTATTTAGATCATGCAGTTCGCATTGGATGTATTTGTGCGAATAAGAAGTTACAAGATGATCCGAAGTGGGATGATCAACCAAACTTGAAGAAAATTGCTGAAGTGGCAGAGCGTTTAGTGTATCCAGGAAATGTTCCAATTTGTGAGGCGAGAAATAAAGCAATGAGAGCAGCAGGCAGCGATATTTTTGTAAATGGAAAAGATCCAAGAGAGGTTATTCCTTCGGTAGTAAAACAGTTATCTGAAGATGCTAAGAAAAACAATATTGTTTTCCGTGCTGAAGAAGATAAATATGCATATTATAATGAAATGATTAAATAATCGTCCCAAAATGGAGCCACATAGTGTTTTTGAAAGAGAATGCTATGTGGCTTTTGAAAATCATATGGGGCATGTGACAATAAAATGAATTTAACTGCAAAGCCAGCGATGGTGATTCTTATTAAGGGGATGGATAAAACACATGAGTAATGAGATGAAAGAAAATAAGAAAAAGAAAAAAATGCGTCAGCCAGGTAAAAAGTTGATGATTGGAGGAACAATGGGGTTTGTGATTGTTGTATATGGAACCTTTGTGTTTTTCCCGATCTTATATGGCTTATGGACTAGTTTTTATAATTGGAACCCGTTTCAAAGTCAGTTTGACTATGTAGGACTAGAAAACTATTCGTATGTAATTAAAAGTCCGGAGTTTTGGACTGCGTTAAAAAATACAATATTATTTACTTTGGGGAGCTTACTATTAACAGTAGGGTTCAGCTTGATAATTGCCGGTGTTATGCAGGCTATTAAGAAAGGGAAAGGTGTATATCGAGGACTGTATTTTTTGCCAGTTATTAGTTCTATGGTTGCAACTGCGATGCTTTGGAAGTTCATGTTTAGTTATGATGATGGCTTGTTTAATTCTATTTTAATGCAAATGGGTGTGGGAAAGGTTCCTTGGCTTCAAGATGCTAAAATAGCGCTTCCCGCGTTGATTATAGTGGAAACATGGAAAGATATTGGATATGCTCTGGTTTTAGTATTAGCTGGAATAAACAATATTGATCCGAGCATTTACGAGAGTGCAAAAATTGATGGTGCAAGTACAGCGAGACAGTTTTTTAGTATTACACTGCCGTTGATTCGAAATACAATGACAATTCTAATCATTACTAAATTGATTGATTATATGCAAGTATATACACCAGTAAAATTTATTACAGAAGGTGGACCTGGAAAGAGCACTTGGACAATGTCTTTTTATATTTTTGAAGAGGCGTTTACATATTATAACTTTGGACTAGCGTCAGCAGTATCGTTTTTGTTATTTGCAATTATATTTGTATTTTCTTTAATACAGATGAGATTTGATAAAGAATCGTAAGGAGACAAAATTATGGGTAAAAAAATTAAAGTAAAGCCGATTAAATGGCAAGTTGTATTATGTCACATCTTTTTGGTTAGTATTGCATTAATAATGGTATTCCCGTTTTTGTGGATGCTCCTTTGTAGTTTGAAAACAACAGCAGAAATCACGCAGATTCCACCAGCTTTTTTTCCAGAAAACTGGGCAAATTTTGAGAATTTTATTGATGTGATGACAAAATATAATTTTGGAATTTTCTTTTTGAATAGTATGAAATATGCTGTATTAAAAACATTAATTGTTTTGTATGTATCTGCATTGATTGGTTATGTATTAGCAAAATTTAAATTTAGAGGAAACAGATTTATTTTTTTGATGATTTTGTCTACAATGATGATCCCATGGCCAGCAACGTTGATTCCGAGCTATCAAATGATGGTTTGGTTTGATTGGCTAAATACAGATATTTCTATTTTATATACTGCATTTACTTCAGCGTTTGGCGTGTTTATGATGAGACAGTTTGCACTTTCTATTCCTGATTCGTTAATAGAAGCAGCTAGAATTGATGGGGCGGGTGAACTTAAAATTTTTCACAAAATTGTTTTGCCGATGATGCTTAATGCAATAGGAGCATTAGCGATTTTCACATTTTTATGGGAATGGGATAATTATTTATGGCCGTATTTAATGTTAAGCGACCCAGAAAAATATACTTTACCTATTGGATTAGCAATGACACAAGGGCAGTTTGTTGCTGATTATGGGCCGATGTTTGCCGGAATTAGTATATGTGTAATACCAGTGTTGATAGTGTACTTAATTTTTCAAAAAACATTTATTCAAGGTATTGCATTGGGTGGTGTTAAAGAATAGTTTCGGTTTATAAATTAGAAGAAAGGCGTGCATGGTGAGAAAATTGGAATGCGAAAAAATACTATGTAATATGACGTTGGAACAAAAGGTTTCATTGTTATCTGGAGATGGTGATTGGTTTACAAAGGAATTTCCGGAATTAGGATTATCTCATATTTTTATGGCAGATGGACCTAATGGATTAAGAATAGAAAAAGATACTTTTACACGAGACAGTTTCCCGGCAACATGTTATCCTGCGATGGCAGCGCTTGCATCTACATGGGATAGAGAGCTTGCTGAAAAATTGGCGGAAGATTTGGCAGAGGAGTGTAGGGTATCGTCCTTAGATCTTCTTTTAGGTCCAGGTGTAAATATTAAAAGAAGCCCGTTATGTGGACGCAATTTTGAATATTTGTCAGAGGATCCATATTTAACATCGGAAATGGCTTATTCTTATGTAAAAAGACTGCAAGAGTGTGGAGTTGGTGCGTGCCTGAAACATTTTGCGGTGAATAATCAAGAATTTTGTAGAATGACAGTGAATGCAAGAGTTGGAGAACGTGCATTGCGAGAAATATATTTAAAGTGTTTTGAAAAAACGGTAAGGCATGCAAAACCTGATACAGTGATGAGTTCATATAACAAATTAAATGGAATTCAAATGTCGGAAAGTCCACTTTTACAGAAAGTTTTAAGAGATGAATGGGGGTTTGATGGAGTTGTAATTAGTGATTGGGGTTCCATTAGTAATAAAGATAGAAGTGTTGTTGCAGGAATGGATTTAGAAATGCCAGATTCTCATGGGAAATTTGATGAAGATATATATCGTGGACTAGAAGAAGGGACTTTATCGGAAGAACAAATAGATGCCTGTGTAATGCGTATTTTAAAGTTAGTAGAACATAGAATAGAAAATCGAAAAAGAAAAGAAAGTTTTTCTGAAGAAACGCATCATGATTTGGCAAGAGAAATTGCAGAAAGAGCGATGGTTCTTTTGAAAAATGATGAAGGGCTACTTCCGATTTCTAAAGATAAAAATCTACTGGTTTTGGGGGAATTTGCAAAAACTCCAAGATATCAAGGAGGAGGAAGTGCTCATGTACAACCAAAGCGATTAGAAGTGCCGCTACATTCCCTAGAAAAAATATTTCCAAATATGATTTATGAAGAAGGATATTTTCTCTATAGAGACGAATCTGAGGAAAAAATTAAACAAGCAGTTGAAAAGGCAAAACAAGTAGAAACAGTTGTTATATTCGTTGGTTTGCCAGAAGAGGAGGAAACAGAATGTTATGATAGAAATACATTACAATTACCAAAAGTTCAAAATCATTTGGTTGAAGAAGTGGTAAAAGTCAATGAGAATGTTGTTGTAGTTCTGTTTGCGGGCTCTGCAGTTGAAATTCCGTGGGAAAATAAGGTTAAATCTATATTGATGGCGTATCTTCCAGGAGAAGCAATTGGTTCTGCGATTAGTCGTATTTTGTGTGGAGAAACAGAACCAACAGGAAGGCTGGCTGAAACATTTCCAAGAAGACTTGAGGATACTCCAAGTTTTGAATGTTTTCCTGGGGATGGTAAAGTTGTAGATTATTCAGAAGGAATTTTTGTTGGCTATCGTTGGTATGATAAAAGGAAAATAGATCCACAATTTGTATTCGGACAAGGAGAAGGATATACAAAATTTGAATATGGTGAAGTGAGTGCTTCGAAAGAAATTTTGGGATGCAATGATAAAATTACTATAAAAGTTTTTGTTCAGAATATTGGTAAACGTCGAGGAAGAGAAGTTGTGCAATTATATATATCTCAGAAATCTGGGAAATGGGGGTATATACGGCAGTTAAAAGGATTTGAAGTAATTGAGTTAGATGCTGGAGATACTGGAGAAGTGAATTTTTCTGTAGAAACGAATGATTTAGCGATTTGGTCTGAAAGTGAACAGAGATTTTTGGTACAAGATGATACATATATTTTTGAGATTGGTCATCACAGCAGAGATATTAGAGGTAGTTTAGAAATTCAAGTTCAATCAGGTGATTATGAACGTGCAAGGTTAGGCAGAGAGGTGAATTTATTGCAGTTACTTGCTGATCCGAATACTTCCGAATTAGGAGAGAAAATTTATAATCGAATGATTAAGGATCGTATGGAAAAAAATGAAAAGTTTGAAATAAGCCAGGTTGAAAAAATGGGACAATCTCTGTTTTTGTCTTATCCAGCTCGAAATTTTGTTGATATATGTAGTTTGGAAACCGCAAATGAATTGGAACAGATGATTTATGAGAGAAGAGAAAAAGAAAATGGATAAAGTAGTGGAGATAATTGATAGGAGTCAATATGATTGGAATAATCAATGGATTTTAGAAAGAAATCGGGAGCCGGCTAGAGTTGACTTTTATCCATTTGAAGATTTGGAAAGTGCGAAAAAGGGGGATATTCAGCGTAATTCGAGAATTGAAATACTGAATGGACTTTGGAGTTTTGAGTGGTTTGATTGTCCTTGGAGGGTAACAGAAGAAATAATAAACAAAAAGGTTTTGGAAGATGAACCTAAAATATATGTTCCATTAAATTGGCAATATGCAGGATTTGGAGAACGGTGTTATGCAAATCTACTTTATCCATTTCCTGTGGATCCACCATTTGTTTCGAATCAAAATGAAACTGGAGTTTATCGGAAAAAATTTCGGGTCGAAAATTTGAAGGGGAATATTTTTGTTCGCTTTGAAGGAGTAGAAAGTGCCTTTCATGTATATGTAAATGGGAGATTGGTTGGATATTCTCAAGGGAGTAGATTGCCGAGTGAATTTAATATTACAGAATATCTAGTTTATGGGGATAATCAGATTACGGTTGTGGTGTATCAATATAGTGATGGTTCTTATCTAGAAGATCAAGATATGTGGTGGTTAGGTGGGATTATTCGAGATGTAGTCGTAATTTATCGTCCTGAATTTTATTTAAAAAATTGTGTTTTAGATCCTGATTTTGATGTGGAAACAGGAGAAGGTATATTAAATCCGAAGATTGAATGTTCGAATTTAGAGGCGAGGGTAAGATTATCCGTATGGTCGCAGAATGAAAAGTTGGTCACTTCTTTTGAGTTAGATAAAAAAATATCTAGCTTAAGGATAAAAAATATTTTACCGTGGACCGCAGAAACTCCTAATTTGTATATAGTCACTATACAGTTATTTGATAAATTGGGCAATATTTTGGAGGTTATACGTCAAAAGATAGGATTTCGACATATTGAAATTCATTCTGGAGAGTTGAAATTAAACGGGAAGAGGATATTTATGAAAGGGGTGAATCGTCATGAGTATAATCCTAAAACAGGCAGAGCGATAACGAAGAAACAAATATATGAAGAATTATTATTAATTAAAGAGATGGGGTGTAATGCGATTCGCTGCTCTCACTATCCTAATAATTCTTATTTCTATGAGGTGTGTGATCAACTTGGAATATATGTGATTGATGAATGTGATTTGGAAACACATGGGTTAGAGCCGATCGGTTTGCAAAAATTACTATGTGATGATCCAGAATGGGAAAAAGCGTATTTAGATCGTTTAGAGAGAATGGTATCTAGAGATCGGAATCATTCATGTGTTTTATTATGGTCGTTAGGTAATGAATCATCCTATGGAAGAAATTTTCGTGTGATGTATCAATGGTGTAAAGAAAACGAGCCATCTAGGCCTGTGCATTATGAAGGGGATTTAAAAAATCAATCAGTAGATGTTTCTAGTACCATGTATTCTACAATTGGAGAATTAAAGGAGCTGGATTTGCAATTGAATCCTAAAAGACCGCATATTTTATGCGAATTTGGTCATGCTATGGGGAATGGACCGGGAAGTTTAAAAGAATATTTTCGGGTTTGCGAAGAATCCGAACGAATTCAAGGATTGTTTATATGGGAATTCAAAGATCATGGAGTAGAAAAAATATTTTCAAATGGGAAAATGGATTATGCATTTGGAGGAGAATTTGGTGAAACGTTCCATAGCGGAAATTTCTGTATGGATGGATTGGTGCGTTCGGATGGAGTACCGACTCCTGGATTGTTGGAATACAGTAAAGTAATTCAGCCGATTACAGTAGAAGAGGTAGAATTAGAGAAAAGAATTGTGGTTATAAAGAATAAATTTGACTTTATTGATTTATCATTCTTTATGTGTAAGTTGAGTGTCATAGTAGATGGTAAAATTGAAAATATCGTATATATAGATTTACCTAAAGTAAATCCTAAATGTAAAGGAGAAATGGCGCTTCCTATAGAATTGTATCGAGTTTATAGAGAAAATCATCTTGTAGTATGGGAATTGGAATTTATATCCAAAAAGCCTGTTTGTCATCGGAAGAAGAATGGATGGAAAGTTGGGCAGAAAGAAATCGTTTATCAAGATGAAAAAGCTATTGCAGAAGAAGTGAGGGGAGGAATGCCGGAAATTGAAGTTAGAGATGATAGAATTTATATAACAGGTGATGATTTTTCGGTAGAAATTTTCCTTTCAGATGGGCGAATATATAATTATAGAAGAGGAGAAAAAATATTTATAAATGCAGGACCAATTTTAAATTATAATCGTCCGTTTACAGATAATGATGAGATAAATAAAATACATTGGATGGAGAAGCACTTGCATTCTATGCAAATGAATATTTCACATATTTGTTATGAGGAAAAAAAAGACGGGATTTGTATTAAGTGCCGAGGCAGATTCTCTCCAAAGGCCATGGGGTGGGGAACCAATATAAATATCATATATAATGTTCTAAGAGGTGGAGAGATTGCAATTTCTATTCAAGGAGATTTTTATGGTGAAGTTCCAAGTGAATTACCTAAAATTGGAACACAATCAGAAATTCCAGAGGAATTTCAAATAATAAAATGGAAGGGACTTGGACCGGGAGAATGTTATGGTGATAGCTGTGACGCTCAAATGGAAGGGATTTGGGAACAGATAGCAAAACATATGGGTTTTAAATATAGCTGTCCGCAAGAGAATGGTAATCGAACAGGTGTGCAGTGGGCGACGCTTAAAAACCAAAAGGGGGAAGGAGTGGTAGTTTCTGCATATTCTAAAATCGATATGAGTATACGTTGTTATAGTGATAAAGAGATTGAAAAAGCGAAGCATAATAGTGACTTAAAAGAAAAAAATACTTATTATTGGAATCTAGACTACAAAAATTCAGGATTAGGAAGTGGAAGTTGTGGTCCGTCGGCTATGCCTCAGTACAAAGTATATCCAATCCCGTTTGAATTGGATTTAATATTAAAATGTATAAATGAAACGGAATCTGAATTGGAAGTTGCAAGAAAATTAATGGGGATTCTAGGGAGTATAAAAGAAAAACAATAGGAAATAGGATAAAAGAGAAGAGAAAATTATTGTACTAGGAAAAGCTACTTCGATTCAGTAAAGGAGAATCTCACATTATACCTTGTGTATAGTGTGAGATTGTTGATTATTGTTAAAGATAAAATGTACAAAGTGTGCGAATTGTTCAAAATAAATAAATAATAAAAACAATATTGACAATTCCAAACTATGATGATAAGATATAACACGTTGCTGATGACGGCAAACAAATCAAGAAAAACAAACTTAAAAAAATAAAAAAAGTTGTTGACAAAGATTTGAATATATGATATTCTAATATGGCTGTCGCAAGAGAGCACAAACAAAAAGAACCTTGAT
>URRQ01000036.1 GCA_900550235.1 uncultured Lachnospiraceae bacterium | reverse complement strand
ACAGTAACTATGTGGCTTTCAGCCACTTTCACGGCTACGCCGCGAATAATCCAGGTTAAATAATATAATAATCACTTTTTTTAGAATATATCAGGTAATAAGAAATGTAAATAGAAAAATAAAAATGCTTCCTAGAATCCCTCCGGCAACAAGCAATACGGTCGCTCCATTTTTCACTTTCTTGGAAACAGAGGCAATCACACCCAAAGTTCCAATTCCTGCCAATATTCTTATAATACCTCGAATGAAGCAGTACATCTGAATTGTAACTCTTCCATAGTTTTCATATCCCCACAAATATCGAATCTGTTCTGCACAACCTGTCAGCGACTGTTCTTTTATCCCATGCCACAAAAAAAGTCCTTCGGAGCAAACAGTAAATACGCAAATTATCCCAATCGCCACTCCCCATTTTCTTATCAATATTCTTCTTCTCCCATTTGGCACCGTATTCCAAAGAGCATCCATTCCTGACATCGTTTCTATCATGAACATATTAAAAAAGGCAAGCAGCGCCATTCCACATGTTATTCCAATTCTCAGAAGAAAATTTTTCCTGTCCAGCAAATAGGAAAATCCGATTTCATCCAAAAAGACACCTTGTTCTCCGATTCGTTCTGCCTGACTTTTTATCTGCTCAAATGCCGGTTTACACAAAAGCTGACGCTCTACTTCCGGCGAGGGTTCCTTTTTCTCTAAATCACGGATGCGCCTTTCTTCCATTTCCAGCCATGTCATTTTTTCCGATGTCACAGGTCCGGACATCTCTTGCAAATATTTCTTATAATACAACTCATCCAAACTGAAATATGTCTTTGTATTCTGAAGATAAAATGTCTGCCCTACTAAGAATAAAAGCATAACCACACCTGCCCCATTTACAAAAAGTAACTTTTTCATTTCATATCCAATTAAAGTATGAGCTCTTGTATGCTTCTTAAAAAACTTTCTTCCTTTCTTTTGTGCATATTCCATCCGGCTTACCTTTTCATAAGACTTTACACCTCCAAGTAGGCAGAGCAAAAAAACACCAGTCCCAAAGAGCGTACACAACAAAACCGAGGACACTGGATAACCAAAAAGATTCACATTCTCATACGTTTCGAAAAATTTTTCCACGTTCATCAAGGAAAAGAAATTGCATCGTTTCCATATACTTAGCCAAGAATTCGATGCGATTCCTACATAACACGCATATTCTATCACCCCAACGCCAAGAAGCATGGCAACTGTTTGAAGAATCGTTTTCCCTCGAAGGCAAAGAAAAACAATCACCATTGATACAACTAACACTGCCAGCATTTTCCCAATTTTTCTTTTTCTTTATAACAGATTTTTCCTCCAATGAGTTCATATCAACTTGAAATACTTCCGTTTCCTGCTCTGTATCTTTCCAATAATACAGCATACCTTTTTCCACGTTTATTCCAATATAATTATTTTGGTCATTTCCTGAAAACACCTGTTTTTCTTCCTTGTTTTTCATATCATAAAGATACATATCTCTTCCTAGCGAAAACAATACCGAATCTCCAAAATATTCGTCAATCGTCACATAAGAATTTGTCATGTCAATCTCTTCTGGCTCCTTCACAGATGTTATAGTTCCATCAGATAAAGACACTTCTATAATTTCCCATGTGTCCTTCATATTCTTCACCGTTCCATTTTCTTCTGTTATTGGTTTTTCCAAAAAATCTGAATATGTCATTCCAAAATACATTTTATCGTCATAAAAATATATTGGAAGCTCCAATGTTGCTACTGCATGCTTCTGCTTTTCATTTAATTTTGCTATTCCTCTACGGTTATCTCCGTTCAAATCGCTTTCGTATAAGATACATTCGGAGCTTGTCGGGTCAATAAAATACAATTTTCCTCTATAGTTCGCTACTGCGGATTGGAAACCATTTTGTATAAATGCATTGCAGTCTGCGCTATTGTGTTTGCAGTTCGGTTTATCACAGATCGGCATGCAAGATAACCATTCTTTGTCTGAAAAACAGTTTCAATCCTAAAAAATGGCTCGATTCCCCTATTCTCTTTCTCCTGATCACAAAGTCCCAATTCATAAAATTTTCTTATCTTCGCTAAACTTTCTTGATAATATTCCGTTTCATAAAGAAATTCTGCCCTTGGATTGTCCTCCTCTTCTTGAATGACAATCGGGTACATAATACCCAATGCATGTGTAAGTCCCGGAATCTCCTCACTATACATCAAGAGATCTCTTACAGCAAGAAAGTTTTCATTTCCACTTTTTCGTTCCTGCTCTGCGATCTTCCTGAATTCCTCTTCATAGTTCCATATATCTTCCGTCCACGTTTCCGGATGCACATCATATTTCTTTGCCAACTCTGTATTCCAAATATATGCCACGGAATATGGCATCTGTCCCGGCATTAAGATACTATATTGTTTCCCATGAATCTTATAACTGTCCCACATCTTCTGCGGAACTGTTTCTTTTATTTTCTGACCTTTTTCCGTTTTTAGATATTCGTCTAATGCAAGAAGTTTTCCTTCCCGTACGTCTTCATCTGTGTCGTACGGTTTTTCCCACGACTCCATTCCCATCTCCATAATATCCACTACTTGATCGTCTTTCACTGTTTCACTTGTTACGAACTCCACTTCATACGGATATCCCTTTTCCTGCAAAATTATATTAAAATATTCCGCATTCCGATTCAAATCTTCGTGGCTTTGCCATACAAGCTTTATTTTCTCCTCCTTCTCTTTTTCCTTTCCGCACCCTGTCAAAGCAACAACACCTAACAAAATACATATCAACAATCGTCTTCTCATTTCCAACCCTCCCATAAAAAACTGACTTTTTTCTTCTTAATTCAAAAATATCAGATAAAATTTAAGTATCGGAGAGGAATTTTTTTAATTCTTTTTTAATTTTTTAACCCACTAAAAAGACGGATGAATCTTTCAATTCATCCGCCTTTTCGTCGTTTTTGTTACATTTTAATCTTGTATTTATCCTCTATAATAATTGATTAAACATCCTTTTAAGATGATTTCACGTTCTGTGTCTGTCATCTCACCGAGCTTCAAGCTAATTTCTCTTAATTCTTCTCCAACAACATAAGCCTTAACTTCGCTCAACTTCTCTGTCACTGCCTTTCTCACATCCGGTACAAAAATGTAATCTCCGTTTTTGAAAGAAAGATCTGTATGATCTTCTTCTGTAATAAATGGAAGCATACCCCAGTTAATCAAGTTGGAACGATATCTCTTTGTCGCATACTCATTGGCGATATTGGCCCAGCCGCCAAGTACCTTTTGACAAGATGCCGCCTGTTCGCGGGCAGAACCGTCTCCCGGTTTTACTGCAAAAATCGTACTTCCGATTCCAAGATTTCCCTCTCCTGCATCTGCAAACTGTGTCCGCACCACTTTCATTACTGATTTTAATTCTTCCAAAACTTCAAGTGGACATTGTCCGGCTTCTATTGCCTTCTGTGCTTTCTGCACTTCTTTTGCACGGCCAACATATGCCGGATCTTTTCTGGAAAGTGCAAATTCTGCAAGTCCCAATGGGTTGGAACGATAAGAAGAAGTCTCTCCTGAAGGAATGAGTTCGTCTGTTGTCGTAACCGGATCATGAATCTCCGATACAACTTTAAGTAAAAGATTCTCCGGTAATGCTGGCATTGCCGGCCAATCCTTGATGTTCGGACCAAATTGAATCTCTACCGAAGGATCTGCTACCCCTTTGCTGTCAAAAACACGGTTCGCATAGATATTTCCATCAAAGTGATACTTCGGCGCTTTGTATTCCACATCCATCATCTCAGCCGCAGATGTCAGATATCCTTTATTTGCCGCTGTTGCTGCGATTGAACGAGCATCCATAAGCGCAACAGAAGAAATCTGTCCACTCTGCAACTTAGAACCTTCACGATTCGGGAAGTTTCTTGTAGAATGACGAATGCTGAAGGCATTATTCGCAGGAGTATCACCGGCTCCAAAGCAAGGTCCGCAGAATGCTGTCTTCACGATTGTTCCTGCTGCCATAAGATCTGCAACCGCTCCATTTTTCACAAGCTCCATATAAATCGGTGTACTTGCCGGATATACGCTGAACGTAAATTCATCCGCTCCGATATTCTTTCCCCGGATAATCTCTGCTGCCGCACAGATATTTTCAAATCCTCCGCCTGCACAGCCTGCAATGATTCCCTGATCTACGTAAAGTTTTCCGTTTCTAATCTTGCTCTGAAGGGAATATTCAACAGCTCCGTCTAAACTTACAAGCGCTTTTTGCTCTACATCATGTAAGATATCCTTTAAGTTTGCATTCACCTCATCAATTGTGTAGACATTACTTGGATGGAACGGCATCGCAATCATTGGCTTAACCTTACTCAAGTCCACATATACCATACCATCATAGTAAGCGACTGCTCCCGGATTCAATTCTTTATAGTCTTCGCTTCTTCCATGAATTTCATAGAATTCACGGATCGTCTCATCTGTTTTCCAAATGGAAGAAAGACACGTTGTCTCTGTTGTCATAACATCGATTCCGATACGAAAATCTGCACTCAGTTTTCCTACACCCGGTCCGACAAATTCCATAACTTTATTATTCACATAACCATTGGCGAATGTTGCCCCGATAATGGCAAGCGCAACGTCCTGCGGTCCGACTCCTACTGAAGGTTCCCCGTCCAAATAGATTGCAACAACTTCCGGCATCTTAATATCGTATGTTTTATTTAACAACTGCTTTACAAGCTCCGGTCCTCCCTCTCCCATCGCCATCGTGCCGAGAGCGCCATAACGTGTATGGCTGTCAGAACCTAAGATCATCTTTCCGCCGCCTGCAAGCATCTCTCTTGCAAACTGGTGAATAACAGCCTGATGAGGCGGTACATACACTCCGCCATATTTCTTTGCACAAGTAAGACCAAACATGTGGTCATCTTCATTGATTGTTCCGCCAACTGCACAAAGGCTGTTGTGGCAGTTCGTCAGAACATATGGTACCGGAAACTTCTCCAGCCCGGACGCTCTCGCTGTCTGTATGATTCCTACAAACGTAATGTCATGGGAAGTTAACTTATCAAATTTGATCTGTAAATGTTTCATATCCGAAGAAGTATTATGGTCTTTCAAAATACTATATGCAATCGTGTTTTGAGAAGCCTCTTCTTTTGAAATCCCTGCTTCTTCTTTTATCTCTGTTCCATTTACAAGGTAAACGCCTTTGTCATATAGTTTTATCATGCTTGGTCCCTCCTACTCTTAATTGGTATACATTGTAGCTTTATCTTCAGGAGATTGCAAGGATTTCATATGGTTTGCCACCATAAGTGCAATCTTAAAGGTCAACGCATCATCAAAGACGCGAACGTCCAATCCTGTTTTTTTCTGAATTTTCTCCAATCTGTAAACTAATGTGTTTCTATGTAAAAATAATTGTCTAGCTGTCTCCGATATATTCAAATTATTTTCAAAGAACTTATGAACCGTCGATAATGTCTCTTCATCAAATTGCTCCACTGCTTTTCCTGAAAACACCTCATTTAAAAACATTTCACACAAAGAAACCGGTAACTGATGTATCAATCTACCAATTCCCAATTCATTGTAGGCCAAAATATTTTTTTCTTCATAAAAAATACGTCCTACATCCAATGCCATTCCTGCTTCTTTATAAGATTTGGAAACATTTCTGATTTCTGAAACAATTGTACCATAAGCGACTCTTACATTTACCATTGCTTCCGTGTTCACAATATCTACAATCGATTTTGCCACATCATTCAGATCTTTGTAATTTTCTGCATCTTCCAAAGATTTTACCAAAATGATATGCCCCTCATCTACAACCGTCACAAAATCTTTTGTATTTGTTGCGTAAATCCCTTTCAAAGTTTCAAGAACAAGATTCTCTTCCGGATTTTTCGGTTCGATTACGATAACCGCTCGTCTTGCTTCAATTGCAATTCCTAATTTCTTCGCTCGGTTATATACATCTACAAGAAGCATGTTATCAAGAAGAAGATTTTGGATAAAATGATTTCGACTCATTTTCTCTTGATATGCCAGCATCAGCGCTTCCATCTGCTTCACGCCAAGTCTTCCTATCAATTCTAGCCCTTCCGTTTCTGCATGAATAACAAGCACATAGAAAAACTCATCCTCCATACTGACACTAAAAAAGCTTTTTCCATATTTTTTTATTTCTTCTCCCGCTTCCATATCTAGCAAAATATTCTGAACTTCTCTTCTTTCGCTTTCACTGATTGAAGAGGAATAGGCAAGACAGATTCCCTCTAAATTCCATATGGAACAAACCTCGCCAACAATTTCCGCCATGTCTCTTACTGTTTTTTGTAACACTTGATTTGGTAACATCTGTATCACTTCCTTCTTTATACAAAATGAGGGAAGCAAAACGCCTCCCCCTTTTCTCTCAAAACAGATTGCGCGATTCTATAGCTGCGCACTATAATCTCTTTAATAATTCTTCTCTCTCAGCCTCGAATCCTGGTTTTCCAAGAAGTGCAAACATGTTTTTCTTATAGCTTTCTACTCCAGGCTGATTGAATGGATTTACTCCTAATAAGTATCCACTTACTCCACATGCAAATTCAAAGAAGTAGAATAATTGTCCAAGATAGAATTCATTCTGCTCCGGAATATTTACCATCAAGTTAGGTACATTTCCATCTGTGTGTGCAAGAATTGTTCCGTTCATAGCACTCTTATTTACAAAATCAACTGTCTTTCCGGCTAAGTAATTCAATCCGTCAAGATCTACCGGTTCTTCTTTCAATACAACTTCTTCTGTAGATTTTTCTACATTTAAAACTGTCTCATATAAGATACGGTTTCCATCTTGGATAAACTGACCCATAGAGTGAAGATCTGTTGTAAGATCCACAGATGCCGGGAAAATACCTTTTTGATCTTTTCCTTCACTCTCACCATATAACTGTTTCCACCACTCAGAAACATAGTGAAGACTTGGTTCATAGTTTGCAAGAACTTCGATTGTTTTTCCTTTGCGAAGTAAAATATTACGAACAGCTGCATATTTTAACGCATCATTCTCTTCAAATTCACTTTCAAGTGCAAGTTTTCTTCCAGCCTGTGCACCTTCCATTAATTTATTAATATCCGCTCCACTTACTGCGATTGGAAGAAGACCTACTGCTGTAAGAACTGAAAAACGTCCTCCAACATCATCCGGAACTACAAAGCTTTCATATCCTTCCTCTGTAGCAAGACTCTTAAGGGATCCTCTTGCTTTGTCTGTTGTTGCATAAATTCTCTTTGCAGCTTCTTCTTTTCCATATTTATTCTCTAATAATTCTTTGAATACACGGAATGCAATAGCAGGTTCTGTTGTTGTTCCTGATTTCGAAATCATATTGATAGAGAAATCTCTATCTCCGATTACATCGATCAAATGTTTAATGTATGTACTGCTGATACTGTTTCCGACATAATAAATCTCTGGTGTCTTTCTGATTTCTTTGGAAACCATATTGTAAAAACCATGTCTTAAAAATTCAATAGCAGCTCTTGCTCCGAGATAAGATCCTCCAATTCCAATTACTAAGAGCACTTCTGAATCGCTCTGAATCTTCTCTGCTGCTTTCTGAATTCGTGCAAATTCTTCTTTATCATAATCTACCGGAAGGTCAATCCATCCTAAAAAGTCATTACCTGCTCCTTCTTTACTCACAAGCAATTCTTTTGCATCTAACGCAAGCTTTTTCATATATTCCACTTCATGCTCGCTAATGAACGGTGCTGCCTTTGAATAGTCAAATGTCACTTTATTTGTCATCATACACTACCAATCCTCTCTGATAAAATTCTCTATACAATCATATTTTATCAAATGGACAATTGTTTATCAAGCCAAAAACTCCTCTAATATCTCTCTTAAGATAACTTCCTGCGGAATTCTTCGCTCTGTTCTCTCTTCTTCCTCTTCTTTTTGCGAAAATTCCTTGCTTTTCTCCCGATTGATTTCAATATTCTGAATTTCTGGTTCTGAAACTTTTTCTTCTTTCATCCCTTCCGCTTCGCCTTCCTCCATTTCCGGAAGTTTCAGCTCCTTCATTTCTGGATTCCGATTATATTCCTCTTCATTCTCTACCGCCTTGACAGCATCTTCAATCAGCTCATCTTCCAACATTGTTTTAGGTTCTGAAAAAACTTCCTCGTCAACCTCCACAATATTTTCCTTCATAACATTTTCCATTCTTTTCGTCTTTAATGCCTGTTGTTTACTGTACCGTGGTGCACATACATTTTCCAAATAATCAATCATGTACGTCTTTACTACTTCCAGCTGGTGCTCTTCATCCGAAGAGTTTCTAACCAAAAACAACAACACCATAGCTGCCCCTCCGATAGCGCCATAACGAAACGTTTCCTCTTCCATTCCCGGTTGCGTATAACTCAAAAGCATCCCTGCCAATCCAAGAATTCCCATCAGCCATACACTTTGTTTTTCAAAATATCGGTACGTATGTAATCGAATTCCAAAAATTTTATACTCAAAAAGATATTTTTCCACAAATGCACTTACATTATCCACTCGGTCACTCAACATAAATGCATGTTCAAACTTAGCTTTCACAAGTTTCATCAACTTTTGATTACTCTTTCCCATTTTCCCCGCTGCCCGTACAAGCCTCTTTAGTGTAAACGCTGTAATCACCTTGCAAAGGACACTTACTCCTGCAATAACTCCCATCGTCCAAAAAATTACATCCGAATTCATAATTGTTTCTAACATATAAAAATACCCTCCTTCTTTTCGTTAACGCCATTATAGCGTAATTTCAAGAAAGAGGGCGAAAATTCGTTTTACATATTTCTACATAAATACGGCATTCGACATACTGATTAAAGCTCTGTTTTTCTTTATTCTTTTACTAATTTTTTTACATTGCTTCAAGCAAACCGCGGACAAGCCTTACTGAATGGAGGATTGCCATTTTTTCAAATGTAGGGTAATCCATCTCTGCACTATTGTCAGCTTTATCCGAAATTGCACGAATAATGACGCACGAAACTTTATTAAGATATGCCGCATGGGCAATAGCAGCACCTTCCATCTCTGTACATTTTGCCTGAAATGTCTCAACTAAACGATCTTTCACTTCTTTGGAAGAGATAAACTGATCCCCACTTACAATTCTCCCCGTAAATGTCTGAATATCCGGATTCGCTTCTTCATTTACTTGTTTTGCTAATTTAACAAGCTTCTCGTCCACCGGGAATGAAAATGTATCCATATTCGGAATCTGTCCATAAGGATCCCCAAATACCGTTGTGTCCACATCATGCTGTACCGCATCTGTAGAAATCACCATATCCCCGATATCAATCTGTGCATCTAAAGAACCTGCAATTCCTGTATTGATCAGAGTATCTACTTCAAATACATCTACTAAAATCTGCGCGCAAAGCGCTGCGTTGACTTTTCCAATTCCGCTTTGTACTACAACAACTTCTTTTCCGCACAAAACTCCTTTATGAAATAACATTCCTGCTTTTTCAACAATCTCTTCTGCCTGCATCTCTTCTTGCAATAACTCTACCTCGTCATGCATTGCTCCTATAATTCCTATCATGATTCTTCTCCTATATGTTATTTTTCTAATCCTTTTTTGGATTTCGATACAAAATTATTTTACATTCCTAGTATAACAGATAGATGAATAAATTTTCTATATCTTATATTATTTTTTTCTATGAATTAATTCGTAGATTTTCTCAAAAACTTCTGCTATACTGATTCTGTTATTTAAATCATAGATCAAGGAGGGCAATATGAACTATAAAACACATGGAGTTTGTTCCCAAAACATCTCCTTCGATATCAAGGATAACAAAGTATATAATGTACACTTTACTGGCGGATGTCATGGAAATCTTCAGGGAATTGGAAAACTTGTAGAAGGTATGGATGTAGATGAGGTTATCTCTCGCGTAGAAGGAATTAAATGCGGACCAAAATCAACATCGTGTCCTGATCAATTAGCACGCGCATTAAAAGAAGCTGTAGGAAGATAATTCTTTCTACAGCTTTTTCAAACAACTATCTGATTATAGAATCCTTCCTACATTTGAATAGACAGGACTAGCAAGAACGCCAGCCCTTAAAGATATCAAGAAATGATACAGAACTAAGAAATGATTTGAGCCTCCGGAGAAGCTACGGCAACCATTGCATATCTACCCATTTGAAACGTTACAAATCAAATGGCAAAAAGACGAAACGAACGCAAACGATATAAAATTAAATGTTCCGCCTAATCGACTGTTGCAATGGTTGCCGTAACTCCCCCGGAGGGAGAGTTACTCAACGTAAAGCGCATTGGTATTTGAATTACCAATATCAGAATTTGCTTTATGTATTGCTACAACTCGATAATAATATCCGCGTGGTACAGTTAATGTTTTCGATGTTGTAACTGAATACGCATTTGTCTTCGATGCACTCCAAGAACTATAACTAAACCAATTGCCATTCACAAGTCGTTCAACTCTTAAAGATACCCTTATATTAGAAACTTGTTTTTGTGCAATTGTTGTTGCCCCTACGGTTATTTTCCCAGTTCCAGACTTTACAATTCTTGAACTTCCTGATTGTAAATACTGCCCTTTTGTCTGTACATCCATTTCTCCAATAGATGCTTCTGCATCTTCTAAAAGAACGGAACCATCAACCGTTATGATTTCTTCTGCTGCTCTTGCCTGTTCTGCCGGAATCATTGCAAATATCCCTGTTGCTAATGAAACTGCAACTATCATTGATACTATTTTTTTCCTCATGTTTCTCCTCCTTAAAAATACTTACATAATATATACAAATTTAAAGAGAAAAACTTACGGCTATTTTAGAAAAAAATTAAATTTTTTATTATTTTTTCAAATTCGCCCTTCTCCATTATCCCAGAAAAGAAATATTTATTATTTTCATACGTAAATTGAGCTATATATTCTGCTTCTTCTAAATCTGATACTCTATATTCAGAAACAAAAACATCCGTTTCTGGCAGATTAATCACATATTCTCTAAGCAATTCATCCTGTATTGCTACTCCACTAGAACTTTCTGAATACGGAAAAACAATTCTAAAAGAAAACATCTTCTCTTTTCCAGAATAATATAGTATTGCTTCCTGTAATTCTTTCTGCAATTGTAATTCTAAAAATCTTGTATGATTAGGAAGCTCTGACAAACGTACTACCTTCGTTCCAAACGTTTCCTCAACCCTCGCATACGCCTCTTCTTCCGTCAATTCAGTATTCAACGCTATTTCGTCCGTATCCACATACGTCTTCTCTCCACCACCAAACTTTCTATCAAACACATTGACTATAATATTCTTTCCGCCTACGCTTATAATGCCCGAACCAATTATAAGCACACATCCAATTGCAGCTGCAAACTGTACTTTCCAGCTTTTCGGCCAACGAACTGCCTTTTTATTCTTTTTAGAATCTCTCTTCTCGCTGCTTTCTTTTTCTTGAAGTTCTCTTCCAAGGCGTAGTGCCTCCTTGTCCTTTTCCGACAACGCATCAATTGCCTTCTCTTCTTCGTATTTCCGAATTCTCTCCGCAAGCTTTCTCTCCAGTTCTTCCGGGACTTCTATCTCTTGCAAATCCGGTGACTGTTCCAGCATTTCTCTTACTGTATCTGCTTCCTTTTGTAATTCTTCTTCAGAAAGACCAGTAACCTCTTCTCTGTTCTTATCCATTATTAAAACCTCATCTTCTGTTTCATTTTCCTTGACCTTTATTTCAAATCTGTTTAATATTAATTCATAGAGATTGAATTTCGGAGGAAAATTATGAAACGAATTATACTTACAGGGGGCGGAACCGCCGGTCACGTAACCCCTAATATTGCTTTATTGCCACGTTTAAAAGAACTTCATTACGACATTCATTATATCGGCTCATATCAAGGAATTGAAAAAGAACTGATTGAACAGTTCGGTATTCCTTATCATGGAATATCATCCGGTAAACTTCGTCGATACTTCAGTTTAAAAAACTTTACAGATCCATTCCGTATTATCAAAGGACTTGCTGAAGCCGACAAGCTTATCAAAACATTACAGCCGGATGTCATTTTTTCCAAAGGCGGATTCGTATCTGTTCCTGTTGTAATGGCAGGCAAACGTCGCCATGTACCGACCATTATCCACGAATCTGACATGACACCGGGACTTGCCAATAAACTATCCATTCCTTCTGCAACAAAAGTATGCTGCAATTTCCCTGAGACTTTGGAACATCTTCCAAAGGACAAGGCCGTATTAACCGGTTCTCCAATCCGTCAGGAATTGTTATCCGGTAATAAAATTGCTGCTCTTGATTTTTGCGGATTGACTGCCGATAAACCTGTTATTCTCATTATTGGCGGAAGCCTTGGATCTGTTGCCGTCAATCAGGCTGTACGTGCAATTCTTCCAGAACTTTTAAAAGATTTTCAAGTCATCCACTTATGTGGCAAAGGTAAAGTCGATGAATCTTTGAAAAATTTACACGGATATGTTCAATTTGAATACATTCAAAACGAATTAAAAGATATTTTTGCGCTTACAGATCTTATCATTTCACGTGCCGGAGCCAATGCAATCTGTGAGATTGCTGCCCTTCGTAAGCCGAATCTTCTGATTCCGCTTTCCGCAAACGCCAGCCGTGGAGATCAGATTTTAAATGCGCGCTCTTTTGAACGTCAAGGATTCAGTATCGTTATGGAAGAAGAAGAGCTTACAAATGAGAAACTCTTGTCTTCTATCCGCGATTTATATGCTAATCGTGATACTTACATTCACAATATGAGTCAATCCGGACAACAGAACTCCATCGACACCATTATCGGTTTGATTGAAAATGCCGCCAAATAATTCATACATTAATAATCAAATACACTTTAGAAATAGAATGTGCTGATTGCACATTCTATTTCTTTTCTCATATAACCTAATAATCTGTTGTATGCAAATCTCTGTATTTTTCTCCGTAATGTCTCTTAATCCAGCCTCTTGCTCGAAATAGCATAGAATGAAACCTTTTCATGTTCATCCCCATTTCTCCTGCCACTTTCTTTTGTGCCTCTCCGTGGCAGTACACTCTGACAATTGCTGTATACCATGTCGAATTTTCCCGATACAACTCATCAAATATTTCTATTCCCAGTTCGTTATAGTCATGATCCTTTTCTATTTTTTGGAGATTTCCATACATATTACTTGGTATTGCTTCTCGCCCTTCTTCTAGATTTTCCACTTTATCTTTTTCCTCATTCAGCTTCTTCAATTGATTAATTGACTTATTCTTAGCCACTGTTAATAACCAATTTTCTGCTGTTTCAAGACAAATCTTATCAATCTGCTTGTACAATTCTAAGAATGTCTCTTGAAAAATCTCTTCCGCCTCATACTGATTTTTCATATATCCCAAAGCTGTTGCAAATACTCTTCCTTTGTATTTGTTATATATACTGTCGAATTTTTCTCTTCCACATATTTCCATTTTTATTTCTTATCCTACTTCTCTTTTGTGTGATATCCGACAATCCTATTTCAATTTTGAAAGAATTTCCTCTTTGTCTTCCTCTGTTAATGTCCCCGGTTCCCATGTAAGTCCAACCTGATCTCCGTTATATCTCGGAATCAGATGCATGTGAAAATGATGAACCGTTTGTCCTGCAGCTTCTCCATTGTTCTGTACTAAATTATAGCCATCACAACCTAATACATCTGTTAATTTTTTAATCATTTTCTTAGCTAACACAAGAACTTTTGACGCAACCTCATCATCCAACTCATACAGATTTGCATAATGCTCTTTCGGCAAGATCAATGCATGTCCCTTTGACGCTGGTCCTAAATCCAATATTACACGGAAATCCTCATCCTCATAAAGTGTCGCTGCTGGGATTTCTCCATTTGCAATTTTACAAAAAATACAATTTTCATCTCTCATTTCTTTGTCTTCCTTTCTTTTTTGTCGAAATTTCGTCCATTCTTTTTATTGAATCCTACAATCTTCAATGCTAAACTTTTCCTCGGGAGGATTTTTTATGTTAACATTACAAGACACAGAACAATTACACAAACTTATGGCAGAAAATTCCTACGTAGATACATTAATTAAAAAGTTACTGGATTCCCATCAATATACTTTAAGCCGGATCAGTCATGAAATACGTAATCCACTTACTATGATCTCCGGTACATTACAACTTATTGAAAAGCAACATCCCGAGGTATCAACTTACTCTCATTGGTCCAGTATAATAGAAGATATTGATTATATGGAAAAATTATTGGAGGATCTGTCTTTATACAACAACGGTACACATTTAAACAAACGGCTCATCCATACCTCAGACTTTTTTAATCATACTGCGTTATCCTTTGCTTCCTCTATCACAGACTTCCCGGTAGAATTCACGTCTTATATTCCGCAAGATCTTCCTGATCTCTTCGGTGACTCTGTGAAACTTCGACAGCTTTTTTTGAACCTTCTCCGGAATTCTTTGGAAGCTGTTTCATACAAAGGAACTATACAGTTACATGTCACACATGAACCTAACACAATCATTATAAAGATTTCAGATGATGGATGTGGCATCCCCAAAGAACGTTTGTCTGATATTTTCACACCATTTACTACATACAAATCCAATGGTACCGGTCTTGGCCTTGCAATTGCAAAATCAGTAGTAACTGCTCACAACGGTACTATTTCTGTTACATCAATTCCGCTCCAAGGTACTACTTTTACGATTCGATTTCCAATAGAGTACCGCAGCTAAGCAGAATCCACTGATAAGACCACCGATGTGCGCCATATTATCTACTCCGGTACTTGAAAAACCATGATAAAGACTGCATACTGCCATAAACAGCATTCCACGTCCGCTCAGATTTCTGAGTCGGCCGTGGTTTTTGATGATAATCATAAGTAATGCTCCAATGATTCCAAAAATAGCGCCGGATGCCCCTGCCGATACAGCAAATTCACCCATTTTCAAATCATATAGTGCAGAGAGTATATTCCCTCCAAGACCACTACAGAGATATAGTATGCTATATTTCCACCATCCGATTTCTTCTTCCAGAATACTTCCCAGAAAAAACAACATCATCATATTATTCATCAAATGTGAAAATCCAAAATGAAGAAAAAGGCAAGTAAACATGCGGTAATATTCTCCGTTTTCCAGCACAAAAGGCAGATACATTGCTCCATGCTGCAACATATAGCTTCCATCTTCAGTCATTCCAAACATAGACAGCCACATAAATACCAAAACGTTTGCTGCTATGATCATAATTGTTAAAGTAGGCTTTTTATCCTGCAACATGACTTTTTTCCTCCTATTGTATATTATTATAGGATAATTTCCAAAATTTTACAACTTTTCCTCCCAATCTCCCCATTTTCCTTTTTTTCTTTTTTTCCAACCAAAAGATGTTTCCCGAAAAACAGAATTCTGCACACTATCATAGTCTTCTCTTTGATAATCCATATCTGTAATAATCATTTCCGGTACTTCATAAGATCGATCTTTTTCTTCCTTTTTTGTCTTCATCTTTTCAAGCGTTTTTTCTAAATTGTAATTTTCTTCCATTGTAGCTTTATGTAATTCATAAGCCAGCTGCATTCCCTCCTGTTCTTCATGATTTATCCGACTGACAAAATACTCTGTAAGCTTGTGAAATTCTTTGCACAGATCGGCTTCTTTTACCGGCAAATAACAAAACTCATATTTTCCTTCCTCATAAAAAATATATTCCGGCTCAAATAATATCTTCCCTGCGTCCATCATATACTTTTGAACCGTATTCACAACTTTCAAAATCTGTATAAGAAGTTCCTGTAATTCCCCTGCTGAAATCTCCGTTTTTCCATATAAAGATTGCAAAGAAACTTTCCCTCCAATCTCATAAAAATATTGGCTTTTTCCATCGACTCCTTGCCCTTCTGTCATAAGAAGCCCTTCTATTCGATTCATCCGCATCATTTTCATCTGATAATCTTCTTCATATAATACCGGAAGCTCCAATATCAAATATGTATGATCTAATCCGCGCCTGTATTTGGTTTCCATACATTTTGTATCCTCCTTAAATCTCGTATATATTTTTCCGGATCTGTAATCGATACTTTTTGTATCGCACTCATTCCTATTCTTCCCTTTCTCGCTCTCGCATTTACGCAAACCTTTGTTTCATCAATCTCTATTTCTGCAGATGCTCCAGAGAAGAAAATCAGCTTTCCTTTTATTCTTTCTTGAAACAAATCTTCTACCTGTCCTATGACATTTTCCTCATCCCATTGTAACTTCTGCGCTCCTACAATTGCTGTTTCATAAGCTGCACCAATCACTATATTTTTATCATGTAAATAAAACATCATATAAAGCGCTGAAACAAACGCCAAAAAGATAACGGGCATCATATATGCCATCTCTACCGTCGCACTTCCTCTTACTTTTTTCACCAACACAACACCCCTACATATCCGAGCATAAGAAACGGAACAAAGGGAAATGATATCTTTTTTGACCAATGTCCTTTTGCTAACAAGAAAATAGCCAAAATCCCTGAGCAAGTAAGTGCAATACTTAAGAGAAGCAGAATATCCCAAAGTCCTAAACTTATCCCTAATATCAAAATCATCCAACTATCTCCATATCCGAATCCTTCTTTTGTCCATCTGCTCAACAACAAAAACAAACATCCAATCATCATTCCCCCAAGCCATAATATTGTATGATTTCCCCAATTCAGTAACCGAAATAAAATCGCCGCTCCACTTCCTACCATCATGATCCAAACCGGAAGCCGTCTTGTTTTTATATCCAATACTGTACAAATAAGTAAAAAAATTATGATCCACATCTTGAACATGCTCCTTTCCCCATAACCTCAGATTTCGGAATTGCATATATTTTTCGTTTTAATCCGCTGCATCCCAAAGAACTATGATATCGGTTTCCCTGTTTTGTTATATACACTCTGTTTCCAGCTGACATTCCACATCGTTCGCATACACGGTATTTTTCACCTGCTTCATTTCTCATCGTTTCTATTTGAGCTTTCGCTGCCATTTGTATCGATAGATCCAGATACGTGCAATGGTAATCCTTGTGATACACAATCCCTGTTTCCGTAATATATACAATATCTTCTCGAGGTGTAAACATTCCTTCTTTTTGATATCCATTCCAGCCTTTGATACGAAATCCATCTTCACAAGACATTCCCAATCTTCCAAACAAACGAATCGGAAGAAGAATTTTATATTTTACATGCATCTGCACAATTCCTGTTGTCGGAGAAGCTACTGTGCCGGAAGCATCCAGCCCTGCGCTTCCGCCTTCTATGATACTTCTCTCCAATCGTTCTGCTCCGATATTCTCGATCATATCAGATTCCACTCGTGACGGAGAAACAAATGGATTTATATAGATTTCTTTTGCCACCTTTCTCCCAGCATCATGGAGTGCGGTATGTACATAAGATTGAATCGACATAATTTCAAGAAGATAGCAAAGACAGCATACCGCAAAGAAAAATATCGGTATTACAAGAGCTGCTTCTATCGATACGCTTCCTCTAAAAGAGGTGGACAAAGATGCCCTTTCCTCATCTTTTGGGAAAGATGATATTGGTTGTGTCATAGCAGAGTCTTCCTCCTTTCTTAAGGGATACTGATTACATATGCTTTTCATTTGTTTCTTTTTTTGTGCTTGTTGGGAAATTAATAATTGAAAGGGCATCTCTGTTCACCTCTTTTCTCATTTTTATTGATAGCCATACTCTGTCCCAAATTCATAATAAATCTTTCTTCTCAAATGACATTTTGCTTTTATTTTTATTTTACTGATACAGTGATCCACCTGAAATGAATCACCAACTTTTTCCCGTATTCGATTCTCCAACATAGATAAACTTCTCATCGTACACTCTTCTTGTTTTTCAAAAATCAGCAGCATTCGAAGATATTCCTTATAACTCAGACCTTGATCTGTTTTCTTTACTACACCTGTATCTTCTGCTGTTCCAAGCTTTAAAAGTCCATCTAACGAAAGATTCCAATCTTCTCTTCCTTTTACAAGAGAAACTCTGCCTCCGGATACTAATGCGCGAAGATCCATAATACTCTCTCCAAATGCCCATGCTAATAATATCCCCTGCTTTATCACCTCAGTTAATGCCGGTAAGGCGATCACTCCTGCAAGCGCAAGCGCCATAGTTCCTGCCTCTGCTTTTTTCCCGCTATCTGTCAACAGATATCCATAATTAGAAGCCAAACGTATTCCTAATAGTTTTTTCAATACCGCCTCCAAATTTTCTCGATCACTTTCTTCGCCATTTAAAATAAATTCTAACTCATATGACAGTTTCCCCTCTGAATATGGTTGATCCGCTGCATGAAATTTTTCCATCAAATATGATGCAAAATATAGATTGGCTGTAACTCCTTCTATATCATCCCTCATTTTAAAATCCCCCCATCCTTTCTTTAAAGAGCGGTGTGTCAGCATTCCCCTAGCCTCGATTGCTTTGTTGGATACGTCTTTGTTTTTCATCACCAAATTCACAAGTCCTATTTGTTTTAGAGAAGATACAACTCCAATCGGATTGTCCTTTTCAGGAAGTGTCTGTTCTTCTGCTTTTAAAGACTCTTCCAAGTTCTTTTCTACTCTGGTTCCATCTTGTTCATATACTTCCGCTTTTCCTGTCTGATTCTTCCATTCGCCAGTCAATCCTGCAAGTTCTTCCATTTGGGACACTCCCACCCTGTGCTTCATATATGCAATTACTTGCTCCCGAAAAGGATTCCCCGACTCATCAGTCAGAAATTGTATCTTCTCTGTTTTTTGTTCTGCATCTCGCATACCATAGAATTCCAAGCGCTTTATTACGTTCTCTTCATCGAATTCTCCTGTCCCATAAGTCCCTTCCAATGAAAAGACATCAAACTCTTCCAGCATTTCTCTTTGATATTCTGCAAATACGCTTTCCAAAGCTCGATCCATATCTCCTCTTCTTCGATTTTTCATCACCTGTATAGAAGCGCTTTCCACAACAGATGCTGTTACCGTTAAAAGAAGAAGAAAAATCAAACTTAGGAATGCTGTCACCTCTCCTTTTTTCATACTCGTTTCCTCTTAAATTCCTGAACTCTCACTTACAATCTTATCAAAAATAGAGTTCACAATCTCTGTAAGCTGTGACTTGAAAATGATTACCAAACCAATTAAAACAACCAAAATCAAAATCACTTCAACTACTCCGATTCCCTTGTCATTTTTCCACGTTTGTAAAAACATTTTTACTCTATTCATACGCTATCCTCCTGTCATCCTACAAAGAAATGGTAAGAAAAGCCGGAACAACCACAATTGTTAATACTACAATCAACATCATACTCATCGGCAAAAGAAGTTTTGTACTGATCTCTTCTCCTTGCTTTTTCATAAACTGTCTGCGTTCCTCATAGGCTTGCACTGCTTCTTGGGCAAGTATTTCCGTTAACCCTTTCGTTCCTTTCCTCAAATTCTGTGAAAGAAGCGCGCCTAATTTTACATAAGAAGGTAATCCGATTCTTTTCCCAAAATGCTCATAACACTCCGCTTCCGTAATTCCACTTTGCATTTCCCGCATAACATAATTCATCGCTTCATATGCAAACCTCTTTTTTCCCTTATATTCTTCATAATGATCTACAATTTTTTTCCATGCATTTTTAACTGTAAGCCCTGCACCAACAAGGAGTACAATTTTATTGACAATTTCCGGATAATCCATCAGCATCTGTTTCTCACGATCTGCTTTTTCCTTTTGTCTTTTTTGCTTTTCTTGAAGATATAACAGTATAGAAGCAACAACTCCTAATGATACTATCCAAAAACTTTTATGTTCTTGCTTTCTCTCCCATGTCAGCGAAGTTCCATGAACCTCTTTGGGCAGTTTTACAACCGCTTGTTCACGACTTTTTTCTTCCTCTGTTTTTACAAGATTCTTTACTGTCTGAACCAGCGTTTCTTCTTCTGTTAATTTTTTGGGATAAACCATAATATTTACGATATAAAGAGCTTCCTCTTTTCCATAGTTCAAAAGTCCTTGCAATTCTACAAGTTCTCCCTCTTTTGACAGATTTTCTCTCTGAATCTCTCCTGTAGAATTGATCAGATCATTTCGATTGGATTCCCATCTGATTTGAATTGGACGATCCGGCGCTTTTGTCACAAGATTTAAATTTTCTTCCACATGATCGAGACTTTCATTCTCACCGAGTATGATCTTGGGAAGTTCATCCATAACTTGTCCAAATACCTGTTGCAACTCCTGCTCTCCATACATTTGTTCTTGAACTTCTACTGAAAATGTATCTTCTAATTTTTCCTTACCAATCGTTACTTTTACTGTCTCCTCTTTCTTCCCCTTTCCATAACTGTTTCGACTGATTTCACTAATATGTATCGTCTTAAACTCATATATAAAAAGTAAAAGTGCTAAAATGATAGATGCTGCTAGTACAAGTCCAATATTTCTTTTTGTTTTTTTATCCACACTACACCTCAATTTCTAAGATTTTTTCCCCAAGATACCACGCTCCTACATAGGAAAATAAACATCCTGTCATCACAAAGCTTCCAGCTATACTCCTATACAGTACAGACATGAATTCCGGAAAGCTTATCTTCATATAAACAATAATTCCAAGAGGAATGACTGTCATCACTTTAAATTCCATCCTTTTTGCAGCAATCATCGTTTCAATTTCTCTCTGTACTTCCATTGCAGTGCAGATTTTTCCGATTGTATTTTTCAATGCCTGAATCATATCTCCACCACTTCTTTTTAAAATGCTAAATACGGTTGCAAAGTTATAAAGTTCTTCAATGTTCACCCTCTCTGCAAACTCCAGAAATGCCTTTTCTACCGTTATATTCATATCCAGTTGGCGTATTATGTATGAAAACTCTCTAATAATTACTGCATTCTCTCCAAGAAGAAGCTTCATTTCTTTCGGAATCGTCCGTATCGCATTTTCTACAGAATACCCTACATTTAACGCTGTCATAAATGTCTTCAACGCTTCTCCAAATTGAAAACGAAATTCCTGCTCTTTCTTTCTCAAACAATCTTTCTTCCACTTTTTATAAAACAAAAGCAATCCCGGTGAAAATAAAACTCCTGCCCAAAGGGAATTGTAAAACAGATAGATCAACAACCAAAATATTGCCAATCCTTTACCTATTGCTGCCACATATTCCTTCTTGCCGATATCCTGCTGCCAGTAATTTTTCTCTGTTTTTCATTTCATTCTCTTTCACCCACTTTCCTTCAATCTTTCCACATTTTGTTCCTGTTTCTTGAAAGCGATATAATACATTTCTTTTTACGGTTCCATTTTCATATCCTACAATTTCTTCTACAGACAATACCTTTCTGCTTTTATCCCGAAGCCTTCCAAGATGAATCAAAATATCTAATCCAGAGGCTATTTGTCTTTGAATTGCCGGAAGCGGCAAGTCCATCCCCATAAGAACCATTGTTTCTAAACGCGAGATCATATTCCCCGGACTGTTCGCATGTCCGGTACTCAAAGAGCCATCATGCCCGGTATTCAGGCTCTTTATATGGACTCCCTATGTTCCCATCATGCAGAAATACAATATCTGTACTTAA
>URRQ01000035.1 GCA_900550235.1 uncultured Lachnospiraceae bacterium | reverse complement strand
AGAAAATCGCTATGCCACAGCCTTGGCAGGCCATCGCGTAGCGATTTTGTTCAATTAGAATTTGTTTGATATTAGTAATACTAGAATTTGAAGTTTCAGAGGTAAAGATAATTGATATCTTCATATAAAGGGAAATTGTTAAAATAGCAAAATCAAAAGATGTTAAAATTAATTTATAAAGAATGGATGAGAAATGATGTATGGTATTATCGCTGTTGCACTGTTATTTGTATTGGCTAATTCACCTCAATATATTAGAAAACAGCTAACAGAAAAAATCGCTGATGAAAGCAGTGAAGCTAAAGAAAATTTACAAACTTCACAATTAAATTTTTTAACAAAGATAGAATGGCTTAGATTCTATCCATTGAAAAAAATTTTACTAGGAGTAATTTGGCTTGTTTGCCTATTTTATGCTGTAAGAGGGGGCTTTATGACTATTAACGATCCTCGAGGTATATTTATATTCCTCACAGTTTTATTTTGGCTTATCACTATTTTTACAGCACGCAAGATATGGCGATATATTAAATTATCTTATCACTGCGTACCTATATTAAACCATATCAAAACAAAAGAGGAATTAAAGGAATCTCTACAGGGTGAATGTTTTGAAAAAGTATTGTTTGAGCACAATATATTACGAAAATATTTCCCTGTCCTTATTAGTGAAAACTGGGTAGTTATGAACGGTCGTCTTTTTCCAAGACATGGAGTTGAAAAAATATATTATTTACACGAAAGCCCTGTTTGGAATTATGAACGAATTAGATTTATATATTCTAATGGTGAAGAATACCTGACTCCTAGTGACAGACAAACTGTAGATGAACTTCGTCAAACAGAAATATCAAATTTATTACATAAAATATGTCCGGTAGTTATTGAAAAAGCAGAAGATATAAATACTACATCAAATAAAAAAGATAAATCAATTATCTATTGGAAGATGAATTATAAAGGTAAATTTAGAAGAACATTATGGATGATACCTTTTGTCATTATCTTATGTATTTTACTGCCACTATGCTTAGAAAGTTCTTGGATTATATACGATATAATTATGATTGCAATTTTAGTATGGCAGCTTTGGTATACTTATAAAAAAATGAAGCTTGAAGAAAGAACCTCAAATGATATAGATGAAAACAATAACAAAAAATATACGATAGCTATGAAAAACATTCATATGTACAATTATCTTCTTGCAATAAAAGATGAAACGCATATCTACAAAGCCATCATTGAAGCCGTACCCGACGAAAATAATAACATGATGATTTGGTTAGATGATTTCAATTTTCCACAAACAGAGATTGAGGACATAAAAAAAGAAATAGAACTGTACTTTAAAGCAAAAAGTATTAATTGTATATTTAAAGCCGGTAAAAGAGTATAGACGAAGTGCTCAGACACGGCGGTGGAAAAATCTCTTAGATTACAAAAGACAAGAGCAAAAACAAAATTCCAGTTGATATTTCACTTATTTTAGGAAATTTAATAACTGTTATATTTGATTATCAAATTCCTCACAAACCCTTGAAAATACTAAGTTTGTAGCAGACAGTTTTTGGATGGACTGTCTGCTTTTCCTTTTCAATCATAATTGATAGTAGTGCTATAAAATGGTTCGTATCCATTGCTGAAAAACATACTGTTAAATACAAGATAATCGGGGCAAGGTGAAGCCGACACGCCATAGAGTAGATGTTAATAGAACTGAAACCAAGCATTTCTTTTGCAGGTTCTTTTATGCTGCCTTTTATCTACAACAATTGAAATGAATGGAAATGTATGATAAAATTGAAAGGATTTAAAAGTTATTTTTTTGATGAAAATAAGGGTAAAAGCCCGGAAATACGGAGGTTTTAGAAGATATGGAAGCATACAAGCAAGAATTTATTGATTTTATGGTAGAGAGCAAAGTATTAAAATTTGGAGATTTTACATTAAAGAGTGGTAGAAAATCACCATTTTTCATGAATGCCGGCGGTTATGTAACAGGTTCACAATTGAAAAAACTCGGAGAATATTATGCGAAAGCAATTCATGATAAATACGGAGAAGATTTTGACGTATTATTCGGACCTGCATACAAGGGAATTCCGCTTGCAGTTGTAACAGCGATTGCGTTCAGCGAATTATATGGAAAAGAAGTACGTTATTGTTCAGACCGTAAGGAAGAGAAAGATCACGGCGCAGATAAAGGAAGTTTCCTTGGAAGTAAGCTTCAAGACGGAGATCGTGTTGTAATGATCGAGGATGTGACAACTTCCGGTAAATCCATGGAGGAGACAGTTCCGAAGGTAAGAGGAGCAGCAGATGTAGAAATCGTAGGGCTTATGGTATCTCTTGACCGTATGGAAGTAGGAAAAGGCGGAGTAAAATGTGCCTTGGATGAAGTGAAGGATTTATATGGATTCGAGACAAATGCAATTGTGACAATGGCAGAAGTTGTGGAACATTTGTATAACAGACCATGCAATGGAGAAGTTGTGATCGACGATACGATCAAAGAAGCGATCGATGCATATTATGAACAGTATGGAGCAAAATAATTGGCACAATGCGACCATGCGCGGAATAACCGGAAAGGATCTGGAATATGGAAAAAGTATATAAAACAATGGGAAATGTGGGCGGTGCGAATATTGCACTTGGAATTATTATGCTGGTGACAGGGATTACTGCAGGAATTCTCACGATTGTAAGTGGAGCAAGATTATTGGCGAATCGTAAAAATATTATATTTTAAGAAGGGATACTAGTTTGAAAGTTAAGACCAAAAAGAAACTGCGGTTTCTTGGCAAAGTATTATTTGTACTCTATATTTTATTTATATTTTATTTTCTTCTTCTTTCAGACTGGTATGGCCGAAGCGGTGAGATGCAGGACTACCATTATAACTTAGAATTATTTCGGGAGATCAAAAGATTTTGGACATACCGCGATCAGTTGGGGATGAAAGCGGTTGTCTATAATCTTTTGGGAAATGTTTTGATTTTTGTGCCGTTTGGTTTTTTTATGCCAATGGCGAGCAAATATAGAAGTTTTTTCATGACTGCATGTTACGGATTTGGGCTTAGTCTCCTCGTTGAAATCTTCCAGTTGATTACGAGAGTGGGAAGTTTTGACGTAGATGACCTGTTTCTCAATACAGTCGGCGGTATTATAGGTTATATTATATTTGCACTATGCAATACTGTGAGGAGAGGATATGCGAAGAGAAAAAAATAAGGAGAGAAGAAAGAAAAAGGAGCAGAAACAAAGGCGTGGAAGCAAGTACGGGCGTGTGAAACTCAGGCAGGCAAGAAGGGGAGTTGTATCCTGTAGTATTGCAGGGCTTGTCGCCGGTGCGATTTTTCTTCTCGTAGGAATTACATATGTGATGAAAGGCAAAGCGGCGGGGTTCATCGGTGGATTTGGAATCAGCGCTATGATCTTTACTGTTGTTGGGATTGTAACAGCAGTCAAAGGATTTAAAGAGAGAGAAAAGAATTACCTTACCTGTAAGATCGGGATAGGATTAAATATATTTTTACTTGTGACTTTATTCATTTTCTTTTTAGGAGGTATTTTGTAGGATGACGGAACAGATTAGAGAACGTTATGACCTTACAATAGATAGAATTGGAAGAATTTGTATGGAAAAAACTGTCGGGGAACAGTTTCGAGAGTATTTTCAGAAAACAGCAGAGTTCATTCTTGAGATTGAGCGAATTCGGAAGTTGATTGAAACCGGAATGTGGAAGCAGCTTTCAGCGGAGGAAAAAAGAGAAGAGAATAGGAAACTGTACGAAGATATTTTACCGGAGCAATATGCAGCCAGTTATGCAAATCCAGCTTATGCAGTACAGAAGTTGGGTGAAGAATACGGTAGGATATTGAGTTTTCTATATACGGAGATACGTGGAGAAATCATCTACGCATTTGAGCAGAAGGATCTGTATCTTACGATATGCAACGAGTTATTCATTGAGATCTATAATTGTTTTGAGTCTGTGGAACAACCGGCATATGAAGAAATCAAAGAAATCGTGTATTGGTATGCCAGTGATTATGCGGATGTGTTTGTGGCAGATCGGGTTCGGGAACAAATCGATCCATCTCTTGATTTTGCAACAACGATCATTATGCAAGCAGATTTATCCGACAGTAGTTATCTGTATGATTATGGAGAATATGTGTCTGATAATGAGAAAATAACTGCAGAATATCTCAATACTTTGCCGGAAGAGACCATTCAGAAGATGGCGGATACTTATACGGAAGGATATAGAATGTGTTTTGTGAATGGACGAAAAGACTTGTCCAAGAAAAAAACAGTAAACGTACGGTATCCTCTTGGCTTTGAGCGTATGATGCGAAGAGCTCTTGAGAATTTTGAAAAAATGGGTCTGCAACCGGTAATTTTCCGAAATGCAGTCAGCGTGTTGATAAAAGGGAAGAATAGAACCGGATATTACGGTGGAGTGGCAAATAGTCAGTATGAGTTCGATCATCAATTTGATCAAGGATTATTTTTAGATAAAAAGTATGTGGAACGCAAATTAGAAGTGATGAAGAGCACATACGAGAATCATAAAGAGCTGGCGAGAGGGCTTGCCGGTCCGGCAGTATTAGAAGGATTCGGAGATATTCCGTTTGCGCCGGTGAGTAAGCCGGAGAACGTAAGCCTTACTAAGAAGCAGGAACAATTGGAAGTATTTTATGCAGGAAAAGCCGGACAGTTGGTGAATGAATATGTTCCGGGAGATGAACGAGGATTTACGATCATATCCTTCCCGCTACCGGCTATTGGCGAGAAATACGAGGAGATTTTTGATGAAGTAATTCGAATCAATACGTTGGATTCGGAGTTGTATGGAAAAATCCAGCAAAATATCATTGACGTATTGGATCGAGGAACGTATGTCCATGTAGAAGGAAAAGGAGATAATAAGACCGATCTAGATATTCAATTGTATCCGCTTAAAGATCCTTCAAAAGAAACAATTTTTGAAAACTGTGTGGCAGACTGTAACATTCCGGTTGGAGAAGTATTTACTTCGCCGGTTCTAAAAGGAACCAATGGAACGCTTCATGTAAGTAAGGTTTTTTTACATGAGTTACAATATCAGAATCTTGAGATTACATTTGAAGATGGTATGATCAAAGATTATACATGTACCAATTTTGAGTCGGAAGAGGAAAATAAAAAGTATGTTTTCGACAATGTACTTTATAATCATGATACGCTTCCGATTGGAGAGTTTGCGATTGGAACGAACACAACGGCATATGTAATGGCACAGAAGTATGGAATTGAAGATAAGCTTACGATTCTTATTGCGGAGAAGATGGGTCCGCATTTTGCAGTAGGCGATACGTGCTATAGTTGGAGCGAAGACGTGAAGGTATACAATCCAAACGGAAAAGAAATTGTGGCAAGAGACAATGAAGTATCTATTTTAAGAAAAGAAGACGTCAGTAAAGCGTATTATCAGTGCCATACAGATATCACCATTCCTTATGAAGAATTGGCTGAGATCAGTGTGGTTACAGAACAGGGTGAGAAAATCATGATTCTTCAAGATGGCAGATTTGTCGTGCCGGGAACAGAAAAATTAAACGAACCTTTCCAAGAATTGAATTAATCCTTATAAGTAATTATAATCAGTAATCCGGAGTAGAGTAGTTGACATACTTGCTCCGGATTAGTAAAATTATCTTATAAATACTAGAGATTTATTGATATCACTTATAAATATCTTATTTACAGAAGGGAGAATTTTATGCCAAGAGTAGGAATTGTAATGGGTAGTGACTCAGACTTAAAGGTGATGAGTAAAGCTGCGGCAATGTTAGAAAAATTCGGAGTTGAGTATGAGATGACAATTATCTCTGCCCACAGAGAACCGGATGAATTGATCGAGTGGTGCAGAACTGCAGAAGATCGAGGAGTGAAGGTGATGATCGCCGGAGCCGGAATGGCAGCAGCGCTTCCGGGAATGTGTGCAGCATTGTTTACGTTACCGGTAATCGGAGTTCCGCTTTCCGGTAAGAATCTGGATGGTATGGATGCAGTATTTTCAATTATGCAGATGCCGCCGGGAGTACCGGTTGCGACAGTTGCAGTTGATGGAGCTATGAACGCAGCTCTTCTTGCAATGAAGATTCTTGCAGTTTCCGATGAAACACTTCTTGCAAAACTGAACGAGTACAAAGAGGAGATGCGCGAGACAGTAAAAGCGAAAGCAGCAAAGTTAGATGAGATTGGTTATGAGGCATATTTAAACAAATAAATCACAAGGAAAGATAAAGTGGAGGATTCGTTATGGATTACAAGAAAGCAGGCGTGGATATTGAAGCTGGCTACAAATCAGTAGAATTGATGAAAGAACATGTGAAAAAGACAATGCGTCCGGAAGTACTTGGAGGCTTGGGCGGTTTCTCAGGAGCATTTTCTCTTGCAAAGATCAAAGAGATGGAAGAGCCTGTGTTATTGTCTGGTACAGATGGATGCGGAACAAAAGTAAAGCTTGCAATGATCATGGACAAGCATGACACGATCGGGATCGATGCGGTTGCTATGTGTGTCAATGATATCGCATGTGCAGGTGGAGAACCGTTATTTTTCTTAGATTATATTGCATGTGGCAAGAACTATCCGGAGAAAATTGCTTCTATCGTAAAAGGTGTAGCAGAAGGATGTCTTCAGTCAGAAGCTGCTTTGATCGGCGGAGAGACAGCAGAACATCCAGGACTTATGCCGGAAGACGACTACGATCTTGCAGGATTTGCAGTCGGAGTATGTGACAAAAAAGATATGATTACAGGAGAGAACTTAAAAGCAGGAGATGTGTTGATCGGTATGGCATCATCCGGTGTACACAGCAATGGATTCTCACTCGTAAGAAAAGTATTCGATATGACAAAAGAGTCCTTGGATACATATTATGATGAACTTGGAAAAACGTTAGGCGAGACACTTCTTGCTCCGACAAGAATTTATGTAAAAGCGTTGAAGAGCATCAAAAATGCCGGTGTGACGGTAAAAGCCTGCAGCCATATTACAGGCGGCGGATTCTATGAGAACATTCCGAGAATGTTAAAAGAAGGCACACATGCGGTTGTGAAAAAAGACAGTTATCCGGTTCCGCCAATCTTTGATATGATGGCAAAGAAAGGCGATATCGCAGAAGAAATGATGTATAACACATTCAACATGGGACTTGGAATGATCGTAGCCGTAGAGGAAAAAGATGTAGAAAAGACAATGGCTGCAATCAAAGAAGCGGGAGATGCATGTTATGTCGTAGGTCACATTGAAGACGGCGAAAAAGGAGTTACATTATGCTAAAAGTTGTTGTATTAGTGTCAGGAGGAGGAACGAACCTTCAGGCAATCATTGACGCAGTAGAGTCTAATACAATTACAAATACGGAGATCATAGGGGTAATCAGCAATAACCGCAATGCTTATGCGTTAGAACGTGCAAAAAACCACGGCATTTCGGGAATGTGTATTTCCCCAAAAGATTATGAGACAAGGGAAGCATTTAACGATGCTTTCCTTTGTGCGCTTAACGAACTGCAGCCGGATTTGATTGTATTGGCAGGATTCCTGGTAGTGATTCCGGCGAAGATGATTCGCCAGTATGAAAACCGAATCATTAACATTCATCCATCTCTGATCCCTGCATTTTGCGGAACAGGTTACTATGGATTGAAGGTACATGAAGCAGCCTTGAAACGAGGGGTAAAAGTTGTAGGAGCGACGGTGCATTTTGTGGATGAGGGAACCGATACAGGTCCGATTATTCTGCAAAAAGCTGTCAATGTAGAGCAGGGAGATACGCCGGAAGTATTACAGCGCCGTGTGATGGAGCAGGCAGAATGGAAGATCCTTCCTGAGGCGATCAACCTCATTGCAAATGATAAAATTGAAGTAAAAGACGGACACGTAGTTATAAAAGCATAAGGAGAATACCAATGAAAGTATTAATCGTAGGCGGCGGCGGAAGAGAGCACGCGATTACATGGAAAGTAGCACAAAGTAAACAAGTAGAAAAGATCTACTGCGCACCGGGCAATGCAGGAATTGCAGAATACGCAGAATGTGTAAGCATCGGCGCTATGGAATTTGAAAAACTTGCAGCTTTTGCAAAAGAGAAGGAAATTGACCTTACTGTAGTAGGGATGGACGATCCGCTTGTAGGTGGAATTGTGGATGTATTTGAAGCAGAAGGACTTCGAGTATTCGGACCAAATAAAGCAGCGGCAATCTTGGAAGGGTCCAAAGCATTTTCAAAAGATTTGATGAAAAAATATAATATTCCGACAGCAGCGTATGAGAATTTTGACAATGCAGAAGCAGCTCTTGCGTATTTGGAAACTGCAAAATTCCCAATCGTATTAAAGGCGGATGGACTTGCTCTTGGAAAAGGAGTTCTTATCTGCAATACATTGGAAGAAGCAAAAGAAGGGGTTCGCACAATTATGCTGGATAAGCAGTTTGGAGAATCCGGTAATACGATGGTGGTAGAAGAATTCATGACAGGACGTGAAGTCTCTGTTCTTACATTTGTAGACGGCAAGACGATCAAGACGATGACTTCTGCGCAGGATCACAAACGTGCAAAAGACGGCGATCAAGGATTGAATACCGGAGGAATGGGAACATTTTCTCCAAGTCCGTTCTACACAAAAGAAGTTGAGGAATTCTGTGAGAAATATATTTATCAGGCAACGGTAGATGCGATGAGAGCAGAAGAAAGAACATTCAAGGGTATCATTTTCTTCGGACTCATGCTGACAGAGGACGGACCGAAGGTATTGGAATATAATGCAAGATTCGGAGATCCGGAGACACAGGTTGTACTTCCTCGTATGAAGACAGATATTGTAGATGTGTTTGAGGCTTGTATCGACGGCACATTGGATCAGGTGGATTTGGAATTTGAAGACAATGCGGCAGTCTGTGTTGTGCTTGCATCCGCAGGATACCCGGAGAAATATGAAAAAGGATTCCCAATCACAGGATTGGAAGAATTCAAGAAACACGACGGCTATTACTGCTTCCATGCAGGAACAAAATTCGATGGGGAAAACATCGTGACAAACGGAGGTCGTGTTCTCGGTGTGACGGCAAAAGGTGCAGATTTAAAAGAAGCACGAGCTAATGCGTATGCTGCAACAGAATGGGTACAGTTTGAAAATAAATATAAGAGAAATGATATCGGAAAAGCCATTGATGAAGCTTAGAAGGTGAGGAGATCCTCGCAGGACAGAGAATATTGTTTTGCGAGGATCTTTTTTCATGTAGAAAGAAGTATAAATGTATAATTGCACTCTTGTATACAAAAACTTTAATAGAGTAAATTGTTGACGTGATGCAGAAATGATGATATAGTGAAAAAGTGAATAAAATCAGGAGGTAGAATACATGCTCAAAGGGTTTAAAAATGCAGTAGAAGTAGATTTTTCTATAGAAGAGAATCGAGCAAAGATGGAAGAAGCGTTCCGTCTGGTAGAAGAAGAAAAAGGGAAAGTATATCCATTGATCATCGGTGGAGAGAGAATTGAGACGGAAAAGAAAATCACATCGATTTCTCCATCTACAAAAGAAGTATTGGGATATGCATGTTCTTGTACACGTGAATTGGCAGAACAAGCTATTCAGGAGGCGAATAAAGCATTTCAAAAATGGAGTGTAACTCCAGTAGAAGAGAGAATTCGTTGCTTACGTAAACTTGCTACATTATTAGATGAAAATCGATTTGTCTTAGACGCATGGAACGTAGAAGAAAGCGGAAAAAACTGGGGTGAAGCAGACGGAGAACTTTGTGAACAGCTTGATTTCATCAATTCATATGTGATGCATATGAAAAAGCTTGATGAGGGCCTTGAGCTTGTTCCGACTGATGAATATACAAAATGTGTCTATATCCCGATTGGGGTAGGCGTTGCTGTGCCGCCTTGGAATTTCCCATTATCCTTACTTGGCGGTATGGTTGCGGCGGCAATTGTGACAGGAAATACGATTGTATGCAAACCGTCTTCAGATACACCGATTATGGCGTATAAATTCATCGAGCTTTGTGAAAAAGCCGGAGTTCCTGCCGGAGTTGTAAACTACATTCCGGGTTCCGGATCAGAGATTGGAGACTTTCTTGTAGAACATCCGTTGACAAGATTCATCAATTTCACAGGTTCGAAAGAGACAGGATGTCACATCAATGAATGTGCAGCAAAGATTTCGAATGGTCAGAAATGGATCAAACGCGTTGTTGCAGAGATGGGTGGAAAAAATGCGATTATCGTAGACTCTTCTGCAAATATTGAAAAAGCAGCACAGGGAATCGTGAACTCTGCATTTACATTCCAAGGACAAAAATGTTCCGCATGCTCCAGAGCAATCGTAATGAGCGATGTGTATGAGGAGTTGGTGGATGCGGTAGTAGCTCGTGCAAAAGAATTGCATGAGAATCAGGGAACAGGAAAAAGTAATGCTCCAATGGGACCTGTGATCAATCAGAATGCATACAACAGTATTACAAATTATATCGAGATTGCACGCGGCGAGGGGAATATCGTATACGGCGGTACATATAGTGATGAAAAAGGATTCTATATCGCGCCGGCAGTCGTACGTGATATTACAAGAGATGCGAGAATTGCGAACGAAGAGATCTTCGGACCGGTACTTGCGGTCATCAAAGTAGAATCTTTTGATGAAGCGCTGGATATTGCAAATCAGACGGAGTATGGTCTTACAGGTTCTGTATATAGCGAAAACCGTGAGAACATTCAGAAAGCAAAAGTAGGATTCCATGTTGGAAACTTGTACTTTAACAGAAAGTCTACGGCAGCCGTTGTTCTACAACATCCGTTTGGCGGATTCAATATGTCCGGTACAGATGCGAAGACAGGAACAAGTGACTACCTTACGAATTTCCTGAACTTGAAATCAATTTGTGAAGATTTGACAGACTAAGAAGGAAGTCGCAGCAGACAATTGAAAATGAAAAATATTTCTGCCACCAGGAATGGTGTGCTGCTTGAGGGCAGCATATCATGAAACTGGTGGCAGTTGTATTTCTGATAAAGTTTAAGAAAGGGTTCCGTTTTTAGAACAAGATAGTGTTACTGTTTTTGTAGCTGTCTTTATTATTTTGGAACCTTTGTAAAGGTTGGCGGTTGCTGTTGCACTTGCGGTGTTGCCGGAGCGGCTGCTGTTTTTACTTGCGATTCTCCAATTGGAATTGTTGGAGATTGCGGAAACCTTAGATGCTGTACATTTGGAAGTAGAACCGTTGTAAGTAAAAGTTCCGGTTACGGTGACACTCCAACAGACCTTGCCGCTAGAAGTTACATATTTGGCTGTTCTGGATGCGGTTATTGTTTTTGAAGTTGCGAAAAAGCTGTTAGTATCGTGTTCGATAGTCGTGATTTCAAAATAATCCCCATTTTCTAGATATTCTTTCTGAGAAGAGAGAATAGTATCGTTTGCATATACTGAAATAGGTGAAAAAAGTACTGATAGCAAAAAGATAAAAATAAAAGAATGTTTAATAAATTTTTTCATAAGCGAAATCTCCCATTAAGTATTATTTGTTGGTTTCTTCCAAAGGAGTATCTGACTCTTCGTGAATAATAGTTTCGATAATTTCTTGATGAATATATGCTTTGCGTACCTCTAGCAATGCAAGATAATCTGCTCTTATTTTTAATATTCCCATTGTAAGTGATAAGACAATAAGAAGTCCTAAAGCCAAGCGTATAAATTTGGTACGAGATAAGGATTTGCGAAGTGCTTCTCCGTCCATATCTAAAAGATAACGAGAAACAATGTCTTTTGGTTCTCCGATTTCTTGGATGAGAGAGTCTAAAGAAAAATCCCCACATTCTGTCGTGTAATCTGTAATGGTGTTGCAGATATCATTGAAAAATCTTTTTTCGTTTTCTGTAAAAACCGGAAAAAGGTGCCGAAGTTCTCGCTTATAGTTTTTGATGATTTTGTGTTGTATACGATTCATGACATACTCCTTTTGTTAAGAAATTATATTTGGCACGAACAATATTCTTATTCTGTAGTTTCTTTCAGAGAAGAGTCTGACTCCTCGTAAATCGTAGTTTCGATAATTTCTCGGTTAATATATGCGTCAGTGGCTTCGAGAAAAGCGAGATAATCTGTCCCTATTTTAAATACGCTTGTTACGATTGCGGCTAAAATGATAACTCCGAAAGTAAAGCGTACATATTTCGTTCGAGATAAAGACTTACGAAGGATTTCTCCGTCCATATCTAAAAGATAACGGGAAACAATGTCTTTTGGTTCTCCGATTTCTTGAATGAGAGAGTCTAAAGTAAAGTCCTCACATTCTGTCGTGTAATCTGTAATGGTGCCACAGATATCGTTAAAAAAACGCTTCTCGTTTTTTGTAAAAACAGGGAAAAGATACCTGATTTCCCGTTTGTAGTTTTTTATTATTTTATTCTGTGCATGAGTCATGATATTCTCCCCTCCTATGCACTCTCATTTTCATAATTGAGAATTCGTTGAATTCCTTCGTTTGTTAAATAATAGTCTTCAAGTAAAAGTCTTAGCCGTTCTAATCCGGACTCTTCAATATGATAGTAAATTCTTACTAATCGTTTTCCTGCCTGCTGTTTGTAATCCGTAATATAGCCGTTGTCAATTAATTTGTATAAAGCGGGATATAAAGAGCCTACAGGGATATCAATAATTCCGTTGGAACGGGATTTGATATTCTGGGATAACTCGTAACCGTAATAGTCTTTTTCTTGAAGCAGGTGTAAGATAAGCAATTCAACGGAACCACGACGAAAATTACTTTTGTTATCCATTGAAATTTACACTCCTTTCTAACGATTCATATTATATAATATAATGGTTTTAAAATCAATATATAGAAAAACTAAATAATTATTGACAAAGATGATTGGATAGCATAAAATGAAAACTAATAAAACGTTCGAACGGAAAACAAAGAAATCGAGAGGAGAAAACGAAGATGTTAAAGAAGAAAATGTGTGTTTTACTAATGGCAACGGCAATTATTTGCTCGACAAGAGGAAGCGTAATGGCTGGAAATACAACGGATAGGGATATCAGATTCAATATTAATGCAACAAACTTTGATAAAATTACAGGTGATGCAGCGAAGACGGATAAAACAGCGGTATATTTATATATTACATCATTAGCAGACAATGCTTCTGCATATGTTAGAGCAATTGGAGTTAAGAATTCTGATCGAATGAATTTGACAGAAAATGGGACGACAGGAAAAAGAACGGATTATGTAACATGTAAAGAAGGTGTCAAGTATTCTGTGCATAGTCAGATATATGAAAAGGGATATAGAACGGCAAAATTAGCATTTAAAAGTAAAAACATTATCAATTCAGAAAAAAATAATAGGAAAATGGAGTCCTGATAGCACAAAAACATATACCCATGCATGGAAATAGTGTTGATTAATAAAAGGTTCGGCGTTAGGCCGAACCTTTATAATAAACAGGAGGGATTCTATGAATTGTAGACAAAAAAGATATTGTATGATGCTAGCTGTTTTGTTAGCTTCCTTGGTTGGGTGTAATAGGATGGCGGATAAGATAAATGTTGTGAACGAAAAACCTGTGAAACAAAGGTTGGAATTGGGGCTGATGGGGCATGAGGGAACGATGAAGTATGAACTGGAAGACGCCTATGTAACTACAGAATTGAATGAAAACGGAATCGATATTAACATGTTGGATGAATCTTCTTTTATTTATTGTATGAATGGAAATGGGAAAATGGAAAACATAGGATATCCTGAATATTTTGAAGATTACAATAAAGGAATATTAAAATCGCCTGCCAAATTATATGTGTGCAGGATCAAAGTGACAAATCAAGATGCGACATATAGCGTGGAAGATGAATACAAAGATCCTTATATATTCCGTGCAGACAATATTTTTCTTTGCTATTTGCCGGATAAGATGTCCGGAAAAGAGCAGATAAAATATAAAAATGTAGAATACTACAGTTTGCGAAAAGATGGAGACTATGAGTGGGCGACTTACGAATTGAAACCGGGTGAAAGTATTACTTATGATGTAGGCTTCGTTTTGGGAGATTATTTGGATGGAAAAGAGTTGGATATGAAAAAGGGGAAATTATATTTGTCGAATACAGGTGGAAGTGAAGATGGGGAATACTACAACATTGATTGGAGTGAAAGATAGTGTTGAAAAAAACGTTGAAAATAGAGCTGAAAAAAGTATTTGCTTCAAAAATGTTTTGGATTGCGTTGCTGTTTGGACTATGCCTGGCAGTTGGGCAGGTTGTGCAGACTGCAAAATATGTACAATGGGTAAATGAGGGTTCGGATATTCATCCATCAGGATTTGACAGCACATCATTACTTGTTTTTTGGTTAGGAGTTGACAATAGAACAGCAATTGGGAGTGTATTTTTTTTAGCACTTCCGATATTAGCGTCTATGCCGTTTGGCGCTTCTTACTTTATGGAAAAAAAAACGGGATATTTGATACAGATTATTACAAGAAGTGGCAGAAAAGCATATCTCTACGCAAAGTGGATGGCTGCATTTATTAGCGGTACGCTGGTTATTATGCTTCCGCTACTTTTGAATTTGATGGCAAATGCTCTGATTTGCCCTTTAGGAAAGGTACGGATCCTCTCGTTGGTAGTATATGTTGGACAGGAATCATTTGCATCGAAACTATTTTACAGTCACCCACTTGGATATATATTGGTTAGTTTGATCTTAAGTTCTGTGTGGGGTGGTATTTGTGCGACAATATCTTTGACAATGGGGATGTTTTTAAAAAACAAGATTTTGATTATCCTTTCGCCATTGATTTTGTTGCATTTTATTGGCTTGTTGATGCTGCAAATAAAAGGCTGGACGGGGTTTACAAATTGGGAAGTAAGACCGACAGAATTGATGAGAACAATCTGTATGGCGCCGAATCCTACATGGTATGTGATCGGTTATATGTCAGTTCTTTTTGCGGGTATTCTGATTGTGTACAGAAAGTGGGGAATGAGCTGTGAAAACGTTTAAATTGGCAAAAAGAGATATCGTATTGGGAATGTGGAAGAAAATACGTTATCTTGCATTTGTGATTGTCTGTTTGATAGGATGCATAAATTTCTTGGGACTGATGGAGGAAGGGGCAGAATTATTTGGAAAAACTAATCCATCAATGGCTGATTGTTTGGCATTTATTTTTCGGGGGATAGAGCCTATGATACGGAAGGATACTATGAGTGAATTTGTTATTCCTCCGATTTGGCTTATGCTAATGCTTTTATATCTTTTGATGCCTTTAGATTATCCTATAAAAAGTATGGAAGTATGGGGAAGTCAATATCTTATTCGAACGAATCGAAGATGTTGGTGGAACGCAAAATGTATTTATACGATCGTTGTAAATATATTCACATTTTTGCTTCAGATAGTGACTGTATTTTTGTTTTGCATGGGAAAGAAAATGTCTATTTCTATGCATAATAATCAAATGTTTTACGAAGCGCTATACGGAAGTAATATAGATGATTCCGCGTTAGATATAAGGGGGAATCTGCTTTTGTTGATTGTTCTGCCACTTTTGGGAATTGTCGCTATGAGCATGCTTCAATTATTTGTGTCAGTTTGGATTAATCCTTATATTGCGTACTTAATTAGCATCGTAATATTGGTATGCTCTGTATTGCTGAGTTCTCCGATATTATTGGCAAATCATATGATGACGATACGATCTGCCTTGGTTTGTAAAAGCGGAATAAGAACAGAAGAAGCGGTCTTATGGTGCGTTGGAATTATAGCTTGTGCATGGATAGTAGGAGCGTTGCTTGTAAAAAAGAAGGATATGCTTGTTCTGAAGAAGGAGGATGTATAATGCGGATTGTAATGAAAGACGTATCGAAAAAAATTCGTGGTCGCTGGGTATTGCAGCATGTGGATGTGATATTGGAAAGTGGGAAAATCTATGGGTTAAGAGGCTATAATGGTTCGGGGAAAACTATGCTTCTACGAGCGATTTGTGGTTTGATACAACCTACAGAAGGAGAGATATATATTGATGACAAAAAGTTAGGAAAAGATATGGATTATCCGGAATCTGTAGGAATTATGATAGAAAACCCGGCTTTTTTAGGAGAGTTTAGCGGATTGAAGAATTTGCAGATGATTTCTGAACTGAAAAATGAAGCGAAGGAGAGAGACGTGGTAGAAGTTTTGAAAAAGGTAGGGCTAGAGGATGCTGTGGATATAAAGTATAAAAAATATTCGTTGGGAATGAAACAACGACTTGGAATAGCGGCGGCAATTATGGAAAAACCTAAGATACTTTTATTAGATGAGCCGACAAATGCTTTAGATCCGGATGGGATTCGTATGGTGTCAGAAGTAATCACAGCAATGAAAGATGAGAATAGAATCATTGTCATTGCTTCCCATGAAGCTTCGTTTTTAGAAGAGGTTGCAGATGATGTTTTTGAAATACAAAATGGAACAATCATATAGGCGGTGTTGAGATGAAGAAAAAAAAGAGAAGTCTTTGCATTGTGGGAGTGGTAGTGCTCACATTTGTTAGTGTCTGGATGATTATGATTATAAAGTTTAACATTGAACAATATCGCTTGGATGATATACCGGAGGAAAATTATAAGATAGGGGAATATGCTTCTTACGATGAGAATTATGCATATGGTTCTTATCCGAAAGGATACAGTATCAAAGCAACCGGATATGAAATATTGGATACAGACGAATATTTGAGACGCTTTGGGAAAACGACAGATGATTTTGAGTATTTTTCGGAAAAAGTTTGTGTTGTAGATGTAACCGTAAGAATGGATAAGAAGATAAAAGAGGAAGAGAACGAAGGACTTTTTGTGGGGGATATTATGATGTGTGGGCTTGATTATTATGCAGATCAAAACGAAGAGTTTTTTATGTTGGAGAATCCTCAAACAGAAGGGATGGGAATTGTATTACATGATAAGATGGAATATGAGACTACATTGGCATTCAATCTTCGTAAAGATATGTTTGCGAAATACCATTGGAACCATTTGGAAAAGGAAAAGATAACATTGTTTCTTACTGCATTTCCGGTGCAGAAGAATATTGTGTTGCAATAAAAACAGTATGGGAAATTTCTTTTAATAAGAATTTGTTTTTTATAGAACGCATTTATCATAAAATATAGGAAGGAGGTGCTGGATATGGAGAAAAGATTTTGGAAACGATATAAAACGTGGGGGATTCTTATTTGCGCATTGATATGTAGCGGATTTGTAGTATACATACTTCTTCCTCAAATTGACAGTCTGTTGTTTCGAAAAGAAGTCGGAACACTGGATTCTTGGAAAGAAATGTGTAATCGAGAGGATGCTCGCTTTTTGAGTTATGATATTCCGGATAGCGGGGAACAAACAAAAGACGAATTTCATCGGCCAAAAGAAACAGATTCTGTATTTTCCTTTGATGGAGTTGTCAAGGTAGATGATGGGTTATATATTACCGGAATTCGAGGGCTGACAGATTGGGGAATGATGATTCGGATGTATAGTCGGAAGAATATGACTCTGGAGACACCGCAGGAAATCTCCGGTGAATATAAGACATGGGATTTTTATCTGACTTGCAAAGGAGCGGAACATAGCGATTTTCCTCATCAGGAAAATTCGGAAGTGCTGGTTGGAAATAAGTCATTTGCATATCCGGTTACTACATATCTTGTAGCGCCAGACAACATCAATGAAGATGGAACGCTTACATTATTATATCACACGGGCAAGGATTATAAGGAGCAAAAAGAAATCAAAATCGATGTAAAACTTCTGAAACTGGATGAGTAAAAGGAGGACAGAACATGGATAAATTGTGTGAGATAAAAGAAGGATTGAAGAAACATAAGGTGCTGTATTATATGATACCTTGGCTGATCGTCATTTTCGCACTCTTATATTATTTACTGATCTATGGAATCACGTTCCTTGATGAAAAGGTATTGGGAGCAATCGGGGATAAGGCATATGCTGTACTAAACCCGTTTACAGTAACACCATATATACTGCTGGTTTTAACGGTTGTGGTATTTCTGCTTTATGATAAGCTGTGGGCAAAAGGTGTGGTTTCGGCAGCGTATGCCATGAGTATTATAGTTTCCCTAATCAGTATTATGGGAATGACAAAAGCTGGTGATTATATTGTATTTTTACCGCATGTACTATGTATTATTTTATTAGGGTATCTACAGTATCAATCAAGAAGAAAATAGTGTTATGAATAAATTGACAAGAACAGTCGATTGTTATATCATTAGTATAACAATCGACTTTTTGCGTTAGAAAATGATGGAGGTGGAAGGTTTGATTATAGAGATTGATTTTAATAGTGATGAAGCAATCTACATGCAGTTGCGCAATAGAATCATTATGGGAATTGCGACAGCGGAACTTCGGGAGGGAGACAGTCTTCCATCTGTGAGAAGTTTGGCGGATAATATAGGGATCAATATGCATACTGTGAATAAAGCATATTCTGTATTAAAGCAGGAGGGATTTATTCAGCTGGATCGAAGAAGAGGAGCAGTTATTGCAGTAGATATTGACAAATTACAGGTATTAGAAGATATGAAACGAAATCTGCGCATCATATTGGCGAAAGGATGCTGTAAGAACATTACAAAAGAGGAAGTCCACGCGCTTGTGGAAGAGATTTTTGAAGAGTATAGATAATGAAAAAGGTTTGACGGGAGGTTATTGATGCATAAGTCATATACAAAACAGGCAGAAGAGGTACTTCGCGTAGCGAAGAAGCTGGCAAGACAGATGGGGCATCCTTATGTGGGAACAGAACACCTTCTTGTAGCTCTGAGGCAAGTATATACAGGTGTGGCAGGACAGGCGCTTGCAGCGAATGGTATTGAAGAAGACGAGATAAAAAAAGTTGTTGCGGAATTAGTCTCACCAATTGGAGAACGGGATGGTAAAGAAAAGCCGGAAGAAAGTCCCAGACTTTCTTATATATTAGAAAGCAGTGAAGTTCAGGCAGCGAAGTTTCGTTCGGAGAAGATTGGAACAGAGCATATGCTTTTTGCCATGATTTTAGATGGGGAATGTGTAGCGGCCAAGATTCTTGCAACACTCGATGTAAATTTGCAAAAACTGGCGGGAGATATTTTAGAAGCGTCAGGTGTAGATCCGGAGCTTTTGAAAGAAGTACAGGACGGACAGGGAAACCAGGATACTTTGGAGCAATACAGTACAGATCTTACAAGACAGGCAGAAGAAGGAAAACTAGATCCGGTAGTAGGACGTGAGGAGGAAATCAGCAGAATCATGCAGATTCTAAGCCGGAGAACGAAGAATAATCCATGCCTGATCGGTGAACCGGGAGTAGGAAAGACTGCGATTGTGGAAGGTTTGGCGCAACGGATTGCAGCGGGAACAGTTCCGGATAGTATGAAAGGAAAACGGATTGTAACATTAGACCTTGCGGGAATGGTGGCAGGATCGAAATATCGTGGTGAGTTTGAAGATCGTATGAAAAAAATGATTCGGGAGGTAAAGGCTTCCGGTAACACGATTCTGTTTTTGGATGAAGTGCATACAATCATTGGCGCAGGTGGTGCAGAAGGCTCCATTGATGCGTCCAATATGTTAAAACCATCGTTGGCAAGAGGGGAACTACAGTTGATCGGCGCGACTACTATCGTGGAATATCGGAAACATATCGAAAAAGATGCGGCTTTGGAACGACGTTTTCAGCCGGTTATTGTGGAAGAACCAACAGAAGAGCAATGCATTACGATCATAGAAGGCTTGAAAGGGAAATACGAAACTCATCATCATGTGATGATTACAGATGAGGCAATAAAAGCTACCGTAGAGTTATCGAAACGCTATGTGACAGATCGCTATCTTCCGGATAAAGCAATCGATATTTTAGATGAATCATGTGCGAAAGTAAGCTTGGCCGGATTTAAAGTACCGGATAGTTTTGAAAATCTGGAACAAACCATACATGAACTGGTACTGGAAAAAGAAGAAGCGATAAAAGCCGGTGATTTTTCGGAAGCTTCTCTTTTACATCAGGAACAGATGGCAGCAGAACAGAAACTTATGCAGGCGAAGAAGCGGTTTGAAAAAAATAATCAAAAGAAACATCTGAATGTAGAAGAAGAACATGTGGCAGAAGTGATTTCGTCATGGACGAAGATTCCGGTGCAAAAGCTTGCACAAAGTGAGACGGAACGCTTGAAACATTTGGAAGACACGCTTCATAAAAGAGTAGTTGGACAGGAAGAAGCGGTATCAGCGGTAGCAAAAGCGGTAAAAAGAGGCCGTGTTGGGCTGAAAGATCCGAATCGTCCGATAGGTTCCTTCTTATTTTTAGGGCCGACAGGTGTTGGAAAAACAGAACTTTCCAAAGCCTTGGCGGAGGCATTGTTTGGCAAGGAAGATGCCATGATTCGTGTGGATATGTCTGAGTATATGGAAAAACATAGCGTATCGAAGATGATTGGTTCGCCTCCGGGATATGTGGGACACGAAGATGGAGGGCAATTAAGTGAGAAGGTTCGCCGGAACCCATATTCTGTCATTTTGTTTGATGAGATTGAAAAAGCACATCCGGATGTATTTAATATTTTATTACAGGTTTTGGATGATGGACATATTACGGATTCGCAGGGAAGAAAGGTAGATTTCAAAAATACGGTTATTATCATGACCTCCAATGCGGGAGCAAAAGCGATCGTAGAGCCGAAAAAGCTTGGATTTACTTTTGAAGAAGATGAAAAAGGCGATTATAAACGGATGAAATCGAATGTCATGAATGAAGTGAAACAGATTTTTAAACCGGAATTTCTGAATCGAATCGATGAGACCATAGTATTCCATGCATTGACGAAAGAACATATGAAGAAGATCGTAGGATTGATGTGTAAGGAATTTACAGACCGTGTGAAAAAGCAACTGGGCATCAAGTTAGTGATCCGGAGTTCTGTAAAAGATTTGATCGTAGAAAAAGGAACCGATACGAAATACGGCGCAAGACCGCTTCGCCGTGCAATGCAGAATATATTGGAAGATAAGATGGCAGATGCGATTTTAAATGGAGAGATCCAAAGCGGAACGAAAGTAGAAGTGGGGATATCTAAAAAAGATATTAAATTTATCACAAAAACGTTAAATGCCTAGCCAAAGATTCTGAACTATTATATAATAAGATATATAACAAAAGAAAACCATTAGGAGGATAAAATAATGGGAGCAGTGAAAGAATTGCTTAGAATAGAAGCGGATGGAACTTTAAGCTTCGGAGATTACACATTACCATCCAAAACAAAACTTGAGGATTTCGAATACCAGGGAGATCTGTATAAGGTGAAAACATTTGCGGAGATTACAAAGCTTGAGAAGAACGGAATGTTTTTATATGAATCTGTTCCGGGAACAGCGGTAGAGAATCTGAAAGTGACAGAAGATACTTTATCTTTTGTGGTTTCGGGAGATGCAGATGCTCAGTTTACAGTAGAACTTGAGGCGGACACAGAGTATACAGTTTACATTGATGATGTGAATGCAGGAAGAATGAAGACAAACTTAAGCGGTAAATTAAGCGTAAGCACAGCTTTGAATGGTAATGCGGGCGTGCAGGTTAAGATTGTAAGAGCTTAGAAGAGAACGTAAGAAGGGCTGCAGAGAAATCTGTAGTCCTTTTTTGATATAGTGCAGGAAAGGAAACAATATGGCAAAAGCGAAAAAGACGATGTTTTTCTGTCAAAATTGCGGACATGAGGAGAGTAAATGGCTTGGTCAGTGTCCGATGTGTAAGGAATGGAATACATTTGTAGAAGAAAAGATTACGACAGGAAATGGAATCAGTGTGAGCAGGTTGACAAAAGAAGTCGAAATAGTACCACTATCCAGCGTGAAAACCGATTCGGAAGAACGCATGCATACTCATATAGAAGAATTGGATCGAGTGCTTGGAGGTGGAATCGTACCAGGTTCTTTGTTACTTGTTGGTGGAGATCCGGGAATCGGAAAATCAACACTTCTTCTTCAGGTTTGTCAGCGTCTGGCTAAAGATCATCATAGTGTGCTTTATATTTCGGGAGAAGAATCTTTGAAACAGATTAAGCTTCGAGCAGTTCGCATGGGAGAATTCACTGATGACTTGATGCTTTTATGCGAGACGAACCTTAGTACGATTCGGACTGTAATAGAGCAAAGAAAACCGGAGGTTGTAATCATCGACTCGATTCAAACTATGTATAGTGAAGAAGTATCTTCTGCTCCGGGAAGTGTTTCCCAAGTGCGGGAATCTACGAATGTATTTATGCAACTGGCGAAAGGATTAAATATTTCCATTTTTATTGTAGGACATGTGACGAAGGAAGGAACAGTTGCAGGGCCAAGAGTGCTGGAACATATGGTGGACACGGTTCTTTATTTTGAAGGAGATCGTCATGCATCATATCGTATTCTGCGTGGTGTGAAAAATCGATTTGGTTCTACCAATGAGATTGGTGTGTTTGAAATGCAGCAATCGGGTTTGGTGGAAGTGAAAAATCCTTCGGAATTTATGTTGAATGGCAAACCGGAAAATGCTTCCGGTTCAATTGTAGCCTGTTCAATGGAAGGAACACGACCGATTTTGATTGAGATACAAGCGCTTGTCTGTCAGAGTAATTTTGGATTGCCACGAAGAACAGCGGTAGGAATTGACTATAACCGAGTGAATCTTTTGATGGCAGTATTAGAGAAGCGGATTGGTTTGCCACTTTCGAACTATGATGCATATGTTAATATTGCGGGAGGAATCAAAATGAATGAACCGGCGATTGATCTTGGACTTGTTATGGCGATTGTATCCAGTTATAAGAACAAGCCGATACCAGAAGAAATGATTGTATTTGGAGAAGTAGGATTAAGCGGGGAAGTTCGTGCGGTTACCATGCCCGAACAGAGAGTGGCAGAAGCGAAGAAACTTGGGTTTAAGACTTGTGTAATTCCGGAAGTTTCTGTTAAATTGGTGGAAAAGATAGAAGGAATAGAGATTGTCGGAGTAAAAAATGTGAATGAGGCGATGAGCTTGATTTGATGTGGACGGATATCAACACAATGTTGATATCCGTTGTGATATAGAAATACAATGTGGAAAATGTGAGAGAAACACAAGGATTTTAAAAATAAATTGTATAAATTGTTTAAATTAAATAAAAAATAAAAACAATATTGACAATTCCAAACTGTGATGGTAAGATATAACACGTTGCTGATGACGACAAACAAATCAAGAAAAAACAAACTTAAAAAAATAAAAAAAGTTGTTGACAAAGATTTGAACATATGATATTCTAATATGGCTGTCGCAAGAGAGCACAAACAAAAAGAACCTTGATAATTAAACAATAGACAACAAGACAAACCTGAAAATT